>JBDTWZ010000053.1:0-17793 GCA_040006435.1 Acidobacteriota bacterium | reverse complement strand
ACGTCTTCTCTCGTACGCCGCGCAAAGTGGTAACGCCCCTTGAGGTAGAGTTGGTATGCTTCGTTGCTGTTCGTGTATTTCTTCGTGATTCCCTTCTCGTCGCCCGCTAGCTTGAGTTGCAGCTTTTGCGTAATTCCGGTAGCGATCTCTCGCTGCGTGGCAAGAAAGTCGGACATCTTTCGCTCGTATTGTTCGGCCCAGATAAGTTTGTTCGATCGCGCATCGGTCAACTGAACACTTATCGAAAGATCGTCGCCACGCTGCATAAGCCGTCCAGTCATGACGGCATCGACTTCAAGCTCTCCAGCAATCTGCGCAACGTCGGTTTCCTTGCCCTTATATCGCATAACCGAACTCGTCGGGCTGACCTTTAGATTTGGCAACTGAGAAAGACGGTAGATCAGCGAGTCCGCAAGGCCGTCTGAAAGATAATCCGTATCGGGATTTCCGCTCCGGTTTTCAAACGGCAGAACCGCAATTGAATTGATCTGCCCGGACGAATCAGCTCGAAGATATCGAAAGCCAAAAATTCCGCCAAGTATAATCAGCGCCAGCAGAAACGGTGCTGCGATGAGCCGTTTGTCGAAGCTTCTTATCGCCGCTTCGCGGCCGGGCTGCAGCGTCCCTTTTCGCTCGGTCGTATATATCTGAGCCCGCGTCGCCGCTCCGCTCGAAATATCACCGGTGCTTAGAATCGCGGTCGCCGGTTCGTCCGCAGACGCGGGACCCTCGAGCAGCTCGGTTCCGTCATCGAGACAGTAGAGCAAACTATCATCAAAATAATCTCGTCTGCATTCGGGGCATCGTTTCATATCAAAATAGAAATGCTGGTGTTACTTCACATCGGTTATCAGTACGGCGTCCGGCGTATCGCTGCCACGACCGAGAGCAATCGTCTTCCCGTCATGAGCATATGCGAAAGTGTAGATCCGATCGGTCTTAAAATCAGTGATCTGTTTCGCCGGGCTACCATCCAGCGGCTTCCGCCACAGATTGGAAACACCTCCGATCGTATCTATGTACACGATGGCTTTGCCGTCAGGCGACCAATGAAAGCCGCGATAGCTTAGACTTCCAAAATAGCTGGTCCCCGCCGATACGGGAAGGTCAAAGGTCGTCACTGGCGCTCCTCCGTCAAATCTGACGACGACGATCTGCGGACGTTTGCTCTCCTTATTCGAAACAAGATAAGCCATCAGATTGCCATCCGGCGAAACCTGAGGATATACAAGCGGCCCTTCGGCAATTACCGGGATGGGTTCGCCACCGTCGGCCGGCGTTTTGAAGATTCCTCCGAGGTATGGATTCGAGACTATCCATCGGCCATCCGGCGAATAGGAAAATGTTGGCGTACCGGTGCCGTGAGTTATCTGTCGTTGATCCGCTCCGTCGACATCCATCTGCCAGACCTGAAATCCGTTTCGAACCGCTCCAAAAATAATGTGGCGTCCGTCGGGTGACACCTCGGGGGCGAAATCGTCGGTGTTGCCATCGGTCAGTTGTTTCGGATCGGTTCCGTCGCCGCCAATACTCCAAATGCTGGAGTTAGAATTTGCATTCGAGTCGTAGACAATTCGTCCGTCCGGAGTCCAGCCAATTCCGCTCTCGCCATCCTGCACGTTCTTTCGCGTGATGATAGGCCGGGCCCGACTCGTATCGCCATCCGGTACAACCCAGATTTGCGAGGCCGGGTGTTTTTGGATCGAAAGAACTGCTTTGTCGTCCGCGGTGAGAGAGAGGCTGTCGTATGAATTCAGATCGTTGGTAATGCGGCGCGTTTCACCCGATGGATATGAGGAACGCCATATTTGTCTGGCTCCCGTCCGGCGCTCGCCGGCAACAAAGACGAGGCCACTGCCGTCGCTCAGCCATGCGACACTACCGACATTCGCCCAGTTCCCTTTTGTTATCGGTTTAAACATTGGATCCGCGAGAGAGACAACGGCAACGTTCATTTTGTACACCGGACTTGGCCCGGGTGCGTCGGGAACCACAGCTCCATAACCTATCGCGATCGCGGTTCCATCAGGCGACCAGGCGGCAGCACTCCCCTCCAAATAGTCGGGCTCTTTAACGGTGGCGAGCAGACGTTCATTGGTACCGTCGGAGTTGACAATCATCAGGTGATCATCAGTATCCGTCAGTTTGTAGCGCCCGAAGACTATCTGCTTACCGTCCCGCGAAACTGATACAGGCTGTGAGACATCGGAGACGATCTTTCGCGACGGACCGCCCAGGACCGGGACGGTGAAGAGTGCACCTTTCGGGTTCTGATCATCCTGACGCGTGTAATAGACATAACCTCCGTCCGGCGAGAACGCACTCGCGAACATCGAAAGCGATTCCACCGGAGGTACGATCTGGACACGACTTTCGCTTCCTAAATGCTTGGTCCACAGACTGCGTTTGCCGCTTTCCTCCAGCGAGTAAGCGATATACTTACCGTCCGGCGAGATCGTTGCACTTTCTACGCCGCCCTCCGCGGTAATACGATCGAGTTTGACGTTCTTGAAATGCTCAGTGACACTCTTTTCCTGAAAAGCGTACCGGTACACGCCATAACCAAAAGCGGCAACGACAACGATCGCCAACACGGCGACTCCCGTGTTTCGTATCGTCGCGTTATGGACTGTATCGAGAGATGCTCCTGCGTCTTTGCTTCGAGGCGGTCGAAAAGTTTGCGTCGCGGGTTCAGTTTCATGGACAGAAAGAATCGCCGTAGCCGCCTCATCCTTCGATGTGTGCCCGTCAACGAGGGGACTACCATCGTCGAGACAAAAGTTTAATGTCTCGTCCGTGTAATCTCGCCTGCATTCAGGGCATCGTTTCATGAATTGGTTCTATTCGGGAAACCCGGCACGTCGCAGCACTTCCTTAAAGCGCGGGTCGTCACGCAATGGATCCATGTATGGGTCTACTTTCATCCAGGCCGTATGCTGATCTTTTGTTTCGATCGCTTCGTTCAGCGTGGCAAAGGCTTTATCTTTATTGCCCAACTCCGCAAAGAAAATTGCCACAAAATATGGATACAGCTTCAGCCGTGAGCGCTGATCGGTAATTTTCCTCAGAAAACCCTGCCAGTCGCCACCCGCAAAACTGTCTCGGATCAGCTTAGCTGCATCAGGTTCGCCTCTGGCATCTTGAACTTTGGCAAGTTCTTCGACAGCCGAGACATAATCCCGCTTCATGCGGTAAACGTAAAAAAGCTGCAAATGCGCATACCAGAAATTTGGGTCCAGTTCAACGTTCTTCTTGCTCAGTGTTTCGCTTTCTTCATATTTTCGTTCATAGAAAAGCAAGTGCGCAATTTCATAATTCGTGACCGGTGACAAGGGGTCGATCTCCAATGCCCTTCTGAAACGGATTCGGGCTTCTTCAAATCTGCCCAGGTGCTCAAGTAGCAAACCGTAACGGCGATGACCTTCCGAATAATTTGGCTTCCGTTCGATGGCAAGTTTTTGCTCGCGTTCCATGCAGGCGAAATCGCGATCATAATTAAAACAGATGACTCCTAATATCGAATGCGGCTCGGCTAAACTGTTATCCAATTCCAGGGCTTTCAAAGCGAGTTCCCGTGCTTTGGGGACCGCTTCATGTACCTGCGGGTAACTGTAAAGTGCGAGAAACCAATTTGCCTCGGCCAGGCCTGCGTACGCCAATGCGTAGTTCGGATCAATGACAACTGCCTGCTGGAAATAATCAATAGATTTCTGAGCATCTTTCGCCGTGCGTTTGATCGCGTAGAACCGCCCTTTCAAAAACAGTTGATAGGCCTCGGCGCTCGCGGTGTAATTCTTTTCGACTTTGGCTGCGTCCGCACCCGATAGTTTCGATATCAGCCTGCTCGAAACATCGCGAGCGATCTCAGTTTGAAGTGCAACGAGCTCAGAGAGTTTTCGCTCGTATTTGTTGCCCCACAGGACGTTTTCCGTCTGGGCGTCGATCAGCTCCAAGTTCAAAGTCATTTGATCACCGCGCCCGACGACTCGCCCGGTCAATATCGCCTGAACATTTAGTTCCGAGGCGATCTTTTTCGGGTCAAACTCCTTTCCTTTGTAACGAAAGACGGACGAACGAGCCTTGACGTTAAGGTTGGGAAGTTGAGAAAGACTATTGATGAGCGTTTCGGTCATGCCGTCCGAAAGATATTCGACATCAGCATTACCGCTCTCGTTGACGAACGGCATGACAGCGATGGATTCGATCTGTTTTGAGCTGGTAGCGAAGTATCGATAACCAAAAAATCCCGCGATCAAAAGCACGGCCGCAACGCCGATGATTACCAGCGGCTTCGCCGCCCGATGTGCGGAAAGGCTCAGCCTTTCCGAAAGCTCTCCTGAACTTCTTGGAGGCTCGGCCTCCGCACCACGAGGGAAGATAGCGGTTTGATCGGTTGTATCGATTTGCGGCCGGGTCCGCCCCTCACCATGAGGAAACCCAGTCGCTACCGCTCCCGGTTCTGGCAGGATCGCCGTTGCCGGTTCATCCACAGACGCCGGGCCGTAAAGCAACTCGGCTCCGTCATCAAGACAGAACGCCATCGTGTTGTCGTACTCGCGGCCGCATTCAGGGCATCGTTTCATCTTTACTCGAGCTTACTTGCTTGCAGCGATCACGCGCCGACCTGCCGAAGATGATGGTCGATATGTTTATACGCGATCATCCCCCATTGCTTTGGCGACATCTTTCCGAAGAATGGGTGGCCTAGACATTTGTGATCGGCCGGTAGCTCTCCGAGCTTATTTATCGCGTCGATGACCTTCGCCTTATCGACATCAAAACCCATCGGTTTCCGTCCGTCTTGCTGCTGATCCATCTGCGGCGACGTCTTTACCTCTTTCGGTATTGGCAGAACGTAAAGTACCAGCGGCTTTATCAAAGTTCGCGAAAGCCAGCTGCTTCGATCAGGCGTCTGGGAAACAAACGGCAGCTCTCCCGCCTGGACCAAATGCGAGAGCATCTGATCAACCGTCATCCGGCCCCAGGCCGGCTTTGCATCATCGATCAAGCTATTCAATCGCCCGATCAATCGCGCCCTCCATTTCTCATCTCTAATTGTTTTCATATTCTTTGAAGTTGTCGCGTTCACTGTTCTACAGACGAGGAGAGCGAAGGCGCGTTCCCGTCTATTCCGCTCTTGTCGAGTAAGTCGATAAATTCCGGCTCCGACCGCAGCGGATCGAAATTAGGATCAACCCCTATCCACAGAAGCTGTATCGCTCTGACTTCCCAGGCCTTCGCGAGGTACTGGAGGGCCGTCCCCTTCTCACCGAGCGCGGCGTAGATCACCGCAGGCCATTGCGGCGAGACATATCGAGTTTTCGACTCCGCCTCGAGCTCGGTGAGCAATTCACGAGCTTCTGCATCTCTCCCGGCCACTGCCAGCGCCACGCCGAGGTCGCCTTTCAAGGCGAATATTCCGCTCAGCGAAACTGCCTTGCGAAGATGATCGAGAGCCTTTTCGAAGTTCCGGATCTGTCGATAGCTAACGCCCAGAACCCAGTGCGTGAAGAAAAAATTTGGCGCCAGCTCGAGGTTTTTCTCAGCAAGCTCGATCGCGTCTTCGTAACGGCCGGCAATGTACAGCGCCCTCGCGACGTTTCCGTTCAACGGCCCTGACAAGGGATCCAGCTCGAGCGCGATCCGCCCACGTCGAAACGCTTCGTCGAAACGTCTTTGTGTCGCGAGATGGGTTCCGTAAAGATACTGTGCCGTCACGAGTCTCGGGTTAAGCCCCACAGCCTTTTTGAAGTGATGCTCGGCCGACGCCAGATCGAACTCGAAGATGAGGTTATACATCGCCATCGAGGTGTGCGATTCGGCACTTGCCTCGTCGAGCTCGATTGCTTTTAGCGCACTCACCCTCGCTTTTTCGCGGAGCACGTGTGGTGCGACTTCCTCAAAATACGCAAGCAGCGTGTAGCAGTCCGTGAGTCCGCAGTACGCCAGCGAGTATTTAGCGTCGATAATGATCGCCCTTTCGAAATAGCCTATCGCCTTTTCAAAATCGGCCGGGGTACGCCTGTTCCAAAAAGCCCTTCCCCGCAAATAAAGCTGATATGCCTCAGGGTCGTCCGTCGCCTTTTTCAGCATCGCTGATCGCTCGCTCTGGAGAACCTTTACTTTGAGGGCTTCGACAACTGCGAGCGTGATCTCGTCCTGCACGGCGAAGATATCGTTCATCTCCCTATCGTACCGTTCCGACCAAAGATGATAGCCGTCCTCGGCATTCACTATCTGGACCATTATGCGAACGCGCTCGCCCGCCTTTCGGACGCTTCCTTCGAGAATAGTATTGACTCCCAACGCCTCACCTATTTCGCTCACCTTTGTGTTCGTACCTTTGAAAGAAAACGCGGAAGTCCGCGCTGCTACCTTCAGGCTTTCGATCTTCGTCAACGCATTGAGCAGTTCCTCGGAGAGGCCGTCGCAAAAGAATTCGTTCTCTGCATCAGCGCTCATGTTCACAAACGGAAGGATCGCAATTGAATTGGCCGCGTTCGAGAAGATCCTGGTTCTTTCGTAGCTGTTGCCGGCAGACCCCGAAATGCCCTCTGGAAGCAATTTGGTAGCCTCTCCGGCATCTTCAAAACTTCGCGGCCCGTCCAGCAGCGCGGCTCCATCGTCGAGACAAAAGTTCAATGTCTCGTCCGCGTAATCTCGCCTGCACTCAGGGCACCGTTTCATAAAATTCTATTCAGGCAGGTTCATCCGCTTCAGCAGATCGCGATATCGAGGCTCTCCGCGAAGTGCGTCGAACTGAAGCTGCCATCGGATCTCCGCCAACTTTCCGTTTCGCGCTTCGAAGTCTTTTTCTAACCACTCAAAGGCTTTGTCCATTTCGCCGAGCGCAACGTACACCGCAGCGATATACTGTCCGATCGCTTCCTTTCGGGCATATTTCCCTTCGAGTTCCTTTATCACATCCAGTGCTTTGGCTCGTTTTCCCGTTGACGCATAAACATAACCCAGATCGCCAAGCGTGATACCCGCTCTGTTTGTTAATTCCGCCGCCTTTTCTAGTGCGGTGACCGCGTCCGCGTTTCGTCCCATACGAAGGTACGACAGTCCCAGATATTCGTGAGCCGGACCGAAATTCGGATCGAGTTCAATTATCTTGAGCGAGTTTTCAATGCTTGCCGGGTCGTTATTTTGGAGTTGATACAATCTCGAAATATTGACAGCGATAACGCTCGACAACGGGTCGAGTTCCTGAGCCCGTTTGATCATAGCGGCAGCCTCGTCATTCCGTCCGAGACTTTTGAGAAGAATCGAATACCAGTGATATGCAGTTGGATAATTCGGGTTGATCGTGATCGCCCGTTTAAATTCCATTTCGGCTTCGCTCCATTGCCACGAATGCTCGTGAACAAACCCCAATGTAGCGTGAGGTTCGGCCAATTGAGGGTCAAGAGACAAAGCTCTTTCGGCGTAGGTTCTCGACAGCGGTACTGTTTCGCTCGTCGGCGTTCCGGCGTATTCGTTCAAAACCGCGTAGCAATCCGCGAGGCCGACAAATGCGAGAGCGTAATTCGGGTCTCGATCGGTCGCGAATTTGAATTGCTCGATCGCCTTCTTAATATTCAGGGTCGTGCGCCGGTTCCAGTAGTAACGGCCCTTTAAGTAGGCTTGATAAGCTTCGGGATCGGCGGCTGCGGCCTTGGTTACTTTGGTTTCTTCCGCTCCTGATAACTTCGCCTTTAGTTTCGTGGAAACGTCCTTGGCAATTTCGCTCTGCAGCGTAACAAGGTCGGATTGTTTGCGCTGATACTGCTCTGTCCAGATCACACTATTTTTTTGGACATCGACCAGCTCCAGGCTGAGCGTTAACTGATCGCCGCGTTGAGCTACTCTGCCATTCAGGATCGCTTGGACATTCAACTCCTTGCCGATCGATTGCGGATCTGTGTCTTTACCCTTGTAGCGAAAGACCGAAGAACGAGGCTTGACGTCCAGTCCCGGCAACCCCGACAAGCTCTTGATCAGCGTTTCCGTCATTCCGTCCGAGAGATATTCAACATCGGCGTTGCCGCTATCGTTAATGAACGGCATCACGGCAATCGACTTGATCTCTTTGGAATTCGCCGACGCGAGGTAGCGATAACCAAAGAAGCCCACTATGGAGACGATCGCGAGCAGAAACAGCGCGATCAGCAATCGCTTATCCACGCCGCGAGACTTTGGAACAATTCCATCCGTCCCAGTCGACAAGATCGGTGTGTGATCGGTCACGTGGATCTGCGCCCTTGTCGTCGAGTCGAGCGGCGAACCGGACGAAGTCAGGATCGCGGTCACCGGCTCGTCTGCCGACACGCCGTACACCAGCTGAGTGCCATCCTCCAGACAGAAGCTCAGCGTGTCGTCGTTGTAATCCCGCCTGCATTCAGGGCATCGTTTCATAATTTCTATTCCGGAAAGCCGACGCGACGAACCAGGTCGGCAAAGCGAGGATCGGAGCGCAGACTGTCCAATTGCGGATCACACTTGAGCCACGTCGTATAAAAGGAACGGTCAGAATATGCTCGCTCAAGCGAGGCGAACGCCCGATCCGTATCTCCCAGGCCCGCATAAATAATCGCGATATTGTACGGCGGTACGTAGGTGCCAGATGATTTTAGTTGCTGCAGTATCTTTTCGGCCTCGCCTTTTTTGCCGGACGATGCATAGGCATGCGCGAGCATAGCCGCGTTTTCAGGAACATTTTTCTCGATCTGAAGCGCGCGCTGAAACTCTGCAATGGCATCATCAAATTTGCCTTGCTGTTCATATGATCTTCCGAGAAATGAATGAGCGAGCCAGTAATTCTGATCCATGTCGAGCGTAGCGCGGAGTTGCTCTATCGCCTGGTCGTAGCGGCGAGCGAAATACAGGCTCTGTCCAAACAACGTGTTGGTTTCAACCGAGAGCGGATCCTGCGTGCGGGCATGCCTGTTCTGTTCAATGCCGTCGTCAATTTTGCCGATCACTATTAAATACCATCCGTAAAATTCAAGTGTTTTCGCATCGTTTGGATCTAGCTGGATCGCGCGCCTGAATTCCGCCTCTGCCCCCGGCCAGTCCCAATCAAACCACCATTTTACCGTTGCCAACGAGGTGTGTGCCTCAGCAACCTGGTCGTCTAACTCCAGGGCCTTCTTTGCTGCGGCCCCTGCCTTTGGTAAGGCTTCCCTAGAGGACAAGAACCAGTCTGACGCCGCGATGTAATTTTCAGCAACTCCAGCATACGCAAGTGCGAACTGCGGGTCGGCCGCAATAGCCTGGTTAAAATATTCACGTCCCTTATCCAAGCCCTCTTTCGTATATCGCGAAGTGTGATAACGGCCCTTGAGGTAGAGTAAATAGGCGTCGGGGTTTGCCGTATAGGTTTTTGCAAGCTTCTTCTCATCCGCACCTGACAGTTTGGTTTTCAGTTTGCTCGAAACGTCACGGGCAACTTCATTTTGAAGCGCGATAAGGTCGGTCTGCTTGCGATTGTATTGCTGACTCCAGATCGCATTTTCGGTTGAAACATCAACGAGTTCCAAACTTAGAATTAGTTGGTCGCCCCGTTGAATTACTCGTCCGTTCAGGATCGCCTGCACAGCCAGCTCCTTGCCGATCGTTTTCGCGTCGGTTTCCTTGCCTTTGTAACGAAACACGGAGGAACGCGCTTTGACATTCAGATTTGGTAGTTGCGACAAACTGCTAATCAAAGTTTCGGTCATCCCGTCAGAAAGATATTCGATATCAGCATTACCGCTATCGTTGACGAACGGCATCACGGCGATTGATCCAATTGCCGTCGCCGAACTATTGGCGAAAAATATATATCCGAAACCAACCGCGGCGACGATCAAAATCGACAAAATGCCGAAGACGAGCTTATGATTTTTGATCTTGCCGGCAATGTATTCCGCGCTCGATGTCGGCTGCGGGGCCCTTTCCGCCGAAAGGCGGGCCGTCTCTCCGTCCGTGGTTATCGCCGCAGGGGGCGGCGGTTCGTGGCCCGGCGCCTCAGACGAATGCAGTATCGCCGTCGCCGGCTCATCCGCCAATGCGGGGCCGTCCAAAAGCGCAGTCCCATCGTCGAGACAGTAATGCAGACTCTCGTCGTAGAAATCGCGTCTGCATTCAGGGCATCGTTTCATACTATTTCTTTAGGCCCGCCGTCCAATTTAGTATCACGGTCGGTGGCGGAGCCGTCGGTTCGCCAACCAAAGTTCCGATCAGAAACCGCTGCCCGTCGGCTGAGACGTCGAATTCGTGTGAACCGCCGAACGTGCCGAGCATTTTGGTTTTGAACAATGCTTTCGGGCTGCTAAATTCAAACTCGCTGCCGGTGGTCTTTACAGTTGACGCCATCATCTGACCATCGGCGGCGACAAAAAAAAGTTCGGTACCGCCCGGCGGCCACACGGGAAATAGACCGCCGGCCGTAGATATTCGCTTTCGGTCGGAACCAAGCTTGCCCTCCGGCGAAAAAGATTGGACATAGATCTCGTAGCTTCCGGTGTCATCGGCTACATACGCGAGCCATTTTCCGTCGCGTGACAGCTGTGGGGATTGCTCATTGAATGGCGAATTCAAGAGCAGCGACTCT
This sequence comes from Acidobacteriota bacterium, assembly GCA_040006435.1. GTDB lineage: Bacteria > Acidobacteriota > Blastocatellia > Pyrinomonadales > Pyrinomonadaceae > OLB17. The sequence goes on along the minus strand of JBDTWZ010000053.1, from coordinate 7,214 downwards.
TTTCGTTCACCCTCGAGCGATAAGGCGTACATGTCGAAGCGCGTCTTAGCCCCTCGGCGCAGGAATACGATAAAGCGCCCGTCCGGTGACCAGGAGTTGGGAAAGTTCGCGCCCGCGAGAAGAGCTTCCGCGCTTCCGAGCCCGTTAGCCGCCTTCGTTGTCAATCCACCGTTCCCGCTGAATGCTATCTTGCTTCCGTCGGGCGACCATGCCGGAATTTGTCCGAAATCGGACGTAATACGAAGGTCGGTACCTTTCTCAAGGTCGATCACCCAAATATTTTGTGGACGCCCCCGCTTAACGATAAGCCGTTTTCCGTCGGGAGATATGTGCGGGTCTTGTCCCGCAGACACCTTCTCGGGTGTTCCGACCCCGCCGGTCCGGTTTCCTTCGCGATCGAACCAGATCAATTGATATTCGCGTTCCCATAATGGCTGCCAGATCAGCACGCCATTGTCGGAGATCGAAAATCGCCGGTTGTTGCCCGGTGCATTTGGCTGACCACTGATTATTGGTATCGGTTCGCCCGATACCTCGAGCTTGTCGGCATCAAAAGACTGAGCGACCAGCGTGTCATTGCGGACAAATACTAACCAGCCCTCTGGCGTATAAACCAAATTCGAGTCGTCCGGCAAGATCTGCTTAGGCTCTGGCGAATCGAGCGACCCTGCCCAGATCCCGACTCGCTGAAGATCCTGCCCGTCCGTTTGGGATTCTATCTGACGACGAAACAAGTAATGTCGCCCGTCCGGCATGAAGATCGGGTTGTTGTGCCTCTCGAAATCGATATTCTCGGACTTAATGTCGATGGTCTGGGGCTCGCCGCCTTTCGCTGACACTTGTGCAATACGGGCTCGGTAATCCGGAGCGAAAATTATCACGCCGTCCTTATTCCACGATCCTCCGACGATTCGCGCCGCGTCGCAGAGAACCTGACCATTGCCACCGCTCAGATCCGACCGCTTCAGTTTTCCGTCCGAGCCGTAGGCTACCGACCGGCTGTCCGGCGACCAGAAGGGCTCGATCGGATTTTCCGATCCGGGCAAAAGCTTTGCGTCCGTAGAATCGAGATCGCGAACGTACAGCATGCTCTTGCCGGCGACCACAGCGGAGAACGCGATCTTTTGTCCGTCCGGCGAGATCACGGCGAAGTCAGGCTGAACATCGTTGAATGAAAGGCCCGCCGGTGGCTCGAACGCGAGCCTTATTGGTGCTTGGTTGGCCGCGGTTTTGCTGAAATACGCATTACCGAAAAATCCGGCAATTAAAACCAGCGCTGCAAACGCGAGTATCATTAGCGGCTTCGCCGCCCGATGTGCGGAAAGGCTCTGCCTTTCCGGCGGCCCACTAAAAGTACTTTGAGGCTCCGCCTCGTCCGCGGTCGCATGTATTTGCGGACGAGTTGGAGGTTCGCTCGAATGGAACCCAGTCGCTATCGCTCCCGGTTCTGACAGGATCGCCGTCGCCGGTTCGTCCGATACCCGACCGTTGACGAGCCGAGCGCCGTCGTCAAGACAAAAGACGAGGCTCTCGTCAAAGTAATCTTTCAGACATTCGGGGCAGCGTTTCATATGAAGAAATTCCGGGTAGTTGGTTTCGGAATTGCTCTGGTCCGACGGATCGCGGATTCGGCAGAGCTATTCAAAATTCTCGATCATCCAAATATCGCCGCCCTCGGGGCGGAACCTGTCGAACAAAATCCACTTTCCGTCAGGCGACCATACCGGGTAATCGATACGGACGTCGGTATCGGGAAATTCGAAAATGCTTTCCGGAGCTCTGCCTGGAGCGAGCGGCGACGACCAAAGCGTCTTGTGCGAGATCACGTCCATGATCGAAGAATACGACGGGTTGAATGACAGGTGGCTGCCGCCTTTGATGTTCGGCAGCTCCGCTGGTGAGCTTCCGTCGATCGGGGCCTGAACGACCTTCCAACCATTCTCGCTAACCGCGCGAAAAACAACCGCGTCGCCAGTCTTGGTCCATCTGACGAAATGACCACGCACGCCCACCCGGGTAAGCTGCCGATCTCCGGTACCGTCGGAATTCATTATCCAGACCTCAGTCCTTCCTGTGCGGTCCGACTGAAAGGCAATGAGCTTTCCATCCGGAGAGAAGAACGGATTAATGTCTGTCGCAGCGTCGCTCGTTAGCGTCGTTAGCGCGCCACTTTCAATATCTATTTTCCAGATGTCCGCATTACCGTTTCTCGAGGAGAAGAACACGAGCTGCTTACCGTCGGGCGACCACGTCGGTTGAAAGTCACCGCCCGGCCCACGGGTCAGTTGTCGTGTCGAACGGTCGCCTATCGAGAAGAGCCAGATACTCATTTCTCCGGACCGGTCGGAGTTGAAAGCTATCTTAGAAGCGTCCGGAGACAATGATCCGCGGCTGTCTTCTCGCGTCGTGGAAATGACTTCCCCGGGCGCACCGGTAGGTTTTCCGTTTACGGGAGAAACCGGCAGCCTCCAGAGATCGGCATTCTGTTTCAAGACCGAGAACCCAAGGTGTTTTCCGTCGGATGAGATCGCCAGCTCAACGTCTTGCCCGGCTCCCGTAGTTATCTGTTGAGGCTGGCCCTGAGGTTCGCCGGCGTCGGATAGGCCAACGCGCCAAATGTTGTAGCCCCCGCCGCGGTCGGATGAAAAGTAAATGTGATCGTTCTTGCGCGACCACACGGGATTGAGATTGTTGTTCAGGTCGTTGGTGATCCACGTCATTTTCCGCCCGCTGAGTTCGAGCGTCCGAATATTAAACTTCGTTCGTTCAACATTCTGAAATACGATCCGTTTCCCGTCAGCTGACCATCGCGGCCTGACGTGGCTGACGTCTTCGGAGACATCGGTCGAGATCTGTTGCGGATTATGTCCGCTGCTGTCCGACATCCAGATCCGCCGCGGCCCCGAGCGCGACGCGTCGTAAGCGATGGATCTCCCGTCAGGCGAAAAGGCGGGATTGAAAGCATTCTCGATGATGCTGCTTTCGCGTCCCGACTGGACATCCACGGTCCAGATATCGCCGCCTTCGAACGAGCCGAATACATCGGCAGGCTGAAGCTTTTCGTTGGCCTTCTGTGCGCGGACAAAAAGTACCGAGGCTCCGTCCGACGACCATGCCGGCTGAATATCATCGCTTTCGCCTTGAGTAAGCTGCTTCTCATCTCCGGAGGTGAGTTCTTTTAGAAAGATCTTGCGGACTCCGCCGACTTCACCGGAGTAGGCCACCCTGGATCCGTCCGGCGACCAGGTTGGGTACTCCTCGATCCCCGCGGAAAATGTAAGCTGCGTAAGTTTAGGCTGCGGCAGCGGCAGCTGCTTTACATCGCGGCGATCGAGAAACCAATATGCAGCCAAGGCGATCAAGCTCGTCAGCGCAACTGCTCCTACGATCCATCCGGCAGATGGTCGGGCCGGGGTGGCGATGTGATCCCCGGTCGTGCGATCGGCGTCGCGTACTACAGTCGCATTTGCTTGCAGGATCGTCGCGGCTTCGCGGGCGACACTGCCGGCCGGCAAGACAGCAGTCTGGGCGTCGCTTGTGTGAACATCAGAGGCCGGGCCTTCGAGCAGCGCGGTTCCATCATCGAGACAGTACAACAGTGTGTCGTCCAGATAATCTCGTCTGCATTGCGGGCATCGTTTCATTTTATTTTCTTAACGCTCCAGTCCAGTTCAGCATCACGTTGAGCGGTTCCGAAACCACACTGGTAACCGAAGATATGACCAGAAACTTTTGCCCGTCCAGGCTCACGTCAAAATCGACGAACTTCGTCGCATCGAACAGCGGCACAGGATCCGTCGCTATTCCGTCCGAGAATTTTACAGCCATTAGCGGGCCGCTGCCCGCGAGATAGAACAGTTCGCGTCCATTACGGCTCCATCGGGGTGCACTTCCGCCGGAGGCAGAGATCCGAACCTTTTTTTCCGGGATTGCGAGTGGAGCGACATAGATCTCGTTCGTGCCGGATTCGTTCGAGTTAAATGCCACGTAACGGCTGTCTGGCGAAAATCGCGCACCCCATTCGCTGGACTGCGTCTTAAGAAATGCGAAAGGCTTACGGTCACCGTCGAAAGGCAATATCCAAATGTCACGCTGGACCGTCGGCTCGCTAATTGAATAGATCAGGTATCGGCCATCTCTCGACCAGTCGGTCGGGCTGATAAATCCCTCTTCGATCGGTGTTTCGCCGTCGCCGGCTACATCGGACACGTCCTTTAACCGCAACGTTGACCTGCCGTTCGTGAAAAATGCGATTCGCTGCCCATCGGGTGACCAGACAAGGTTCGCATTATCGAGCGGACCAAATACGAGTCGGCTTCGCGAACCTTTCAGATCGTAAAGCCAGATATTCCCCGAACTGGTTTGCTCATCGCTGATCGAAACGGCGATCTTCGTCCCATCAGGTGCGAGTCGGACATCGGCAAAAAAATCTTCGCTTCCGATTTGCTCAAGCGCACGGCCGTTCCGATCAAGCCAGGCCAACCTCGACAGAGACAATTGCGACGGAAAGACTAGCGCGCCGGTTTGGGAAACGGACCATTCTGAATATCCGGTCTTGTCGAAATAGACGATCTTTTCGACGACAACACTGGGGGCACCCGATATAGAGAGCGAAGGAAGATCGAACTGCTGTGCGAGCAGCGAGCCTTCGCGAACGTACAAGATGTAACCCGGCGCCGCATATTCGACGCGCGTTCGCGGCGTTTCGAACACCAGCTTTGCATCGTCGGTTCCGAGGGTTCCGACGTAGAAACCGTCTTTCCTGGTCTGATCGTTCTTTCCGTCTTTCGTTACGCGGCCATAGAAAAGGAAGTGTTTTCCGTCAGGTAGGAATTGCGGCCACATAGGGGCCAACCCGGCCGGACCGTAAGCTTTTGTCGGCGAACCACCGGAAGCGTTTACCTGCTCGAGCCAACTTTCCGTATCGGTCTCGACCACGAACAGAATCGTTCCGTCCGCTCCCCACGTAGCTGTCGTATCGTACTCACCAACATCACAGATCGTCTGAACCGAGCCACCGTTCGAATCTATCTTTCTGAGCTTTCCGTCGGAGAAGAATGCGATCGACCGACTGTCGGGCGACCAAAATGGTGAAAAAGCGTTGTCAGTCCCGGCTAGAGCTTTCGTTTCAAGTTGATCGAGGCTTCGCAGATAGAGAGCTGTCTTGCCCTCAGACGAGAGGGTAAACACAACCTTGCGGCCGTCAGGGGAAATGGCGACGTTGTGCTGTTCGACATCGCTCACAAACCATTTCTTCTCCGGCACGGTTATCGGGAACGTGACAACTCCCCGATCCGGATCGAAGGTTGATCTCCGCTCAAGCGCAAGATAGGCGATCGCCCCGACCAACGCCAAAGTAACCAGAGCGCCCACAACAAACACCCGGCTTCGCCACACCGGGCGGCCGACGACCGCCGCAAGTCTTCGAGTCGGTGGCTCCGTCAACGCGGAGTCGGCCGGCATGATCAGAGTCGCGGATTCGGCGGGGGATTTTTCGTTCGTCAGGCGTGTTCCGTCGTCCAGACAGAACACAAGACTCTCATCAAAATACTCTTTCTGACATTGCGGACATCGTTTCATCACTAGACGAACCAGTAAGACCCCAAACTAACGCAAACGGTGATCGACATGCGTCGCCAGTCTGGGCATCGTTTCAGATTGTCGGAGGTCAGGGAGGACGCGAGAATTATACGAACAAATGCCATTTCGTGCGAGTGTATGCGGTTTGGAAGCCGTTCTTTTGGGCGTTCTTTTGTGACTGGCCGCCGGGCAGGGCGCACATCATGGCGAGACAGCAGCCGCGACGGCGGGCAAAGTCGAGACGGGCGGCGAGCAGGGCGTTCTGAGCTCCCTGACGGCGGGCCTCGGGAACCGTCGATGCACCGGAGAGAACACACACGTCATCATAGATCTGAAATCCGCCAGTAGCGATTGGCCGGCCGTTAAGTTCAGCGATAAAAGGATGGCAACCGCTGGTGCGTGCCGCGATCTTTCCAAACGCGAGCATGAACTCAGTGAGGCTTTCATGCTCGGTGGACCAACCGGTCGCGGCCGTCTGCGCCCAAAGATCAACCTCGGACTCATCGATGACACGCGTTTTGAGTTGAGCCTTCAGCGCAGCCTTAAGACGGCCGCCGCCTTCTTTATCAAGCTCCCGAAACATCACGCTGGTCAGTTCGATCGGGCGATAGCCGCGCTCGCTCAGCAGCGCGAGCAGAGACTGATCTCCCATTGGGCTCACTTCATGAAAAATCGGTGCGCGCCGCTCCCGGAAGAACGCTTCGAGTTCGTCGAGATGCTCTGCGGTCGCATCCTCGAACACACCGAGCCCGAAAGTCTGTGTCAACGGAGACTCGACGCCGTCGAACATCGCGTACGTTCCGGCAACCTCGATCCAGGTCGCTTCGCTCTCCGGAAAGAGGCGTACCCGGGTCTCGACGAAATCTACATTCGCCCGCGCCTCGGTGCGTTCGAGCTTTTGAGATAGCGTTCGGTCGGAGTAGATCATCTCATTGAGTCTATCGAGTCTATCGAGTCTGTCGAGTCTGTCGAGTCTATCGAGGATGATCCAAAAGCAATTTCACCGACGAGACCGTAACAGATTCCTTCCGAAGGTCGTCGGCCTTCGATTCCGAATTTGCGAGCAGGACGATCGACTTTACTTTCAGATCCAACAATATTTGCGCCGCCGAAAGATAACTTCGCGCGTCAGCTCTATATCCGGCCATTTCATAAGCCGTCGCCTGGCCATGTTCCTTCTTGAACGGAATGCTCTCGATCAAGGCGAGATGGCCGTTTCCCTTCCCTTCCTGATCGAGCCAGATGACGACACCGCGACCGGCCTGCTGGATCATCGCCTGCGCCGCCGCCATCTCTTCGCGACATGTGCACTCGATGCTATTGAACACGTGGGCGCCGATGCAATGCGAATGAACACGACACAGAACGTCCTCCTGATCCGCGACGTCACCCATCACTATCGCGATGGATTCTTTCTGTCCATCGTAATACAGGATCTCGGTGTATGTTCCGAATTGAGTCCGTAAGTTCCTTTCGGCGAGTCTAATGATCATTTCAGGAATCTCTAGTCGGGATGATAGACCGAAAACCTAAATACAAGAAATGTGTGTTATCCTTTCCCATCCCTTTCCAAAGTATTCGTTTTCTTAAGGGGAAGCAGCCTTTCCCAATCGGTGAAAACTATCGAATGACCG
>JBDTWZ010000052.1:0-17977 GCA_040006435.1 Acidobacteriota bacterium | reverse complement strand
AGTTTTCCGGTGATTGTATCGGCAGGGTCACACCCGTTCCCATCCCGAACACGGTAGTTAAGCCTGCTTGAGCCGATGATACTGCAGCTTTCAGTTGTGGGAAAGTAGGTAGTCGCCGGGATTATTTAAGAAAGCCCGCTCAGAAATGAGCGGGCTTTCTTGCGCTTTTATCAAGAACCAATTGGGGCAATTGTTTCAGCTCCGGAAAGCCGAGTGCTTCTACTTTGGATTGGAACAGGGCGTCAGGCTAAAAGCGGTGTTGGTCGTTATGAGGCCGGGATTATCGTTGGTATCTCTTCCGCCGATCGCATAAAGCGTATTGTTCATGGTAACAGCGGCGGAAAAAACTAGGGGTGTCGGCAGGTTCGGTAAGATCGTCCACGTGTCGCTTACGGGGTCGTAGGACTCCACCGTTGTGAAAACCGTTTCATTGGTCCCACCGCCCACCGCAATGAGCAGCCCTTTCAAGACACCGACGAACATCCCGCTCCGAGGTGTTGGCATCGGGGCTCTGCTCGTCCAGGTCTTGTCAACGGGATCGTAGGACTCAACTACGTCAAGCATTTCGTGGCTCAAAGCCGCCTCCCATCCGCCTACGGTGTAGAGAATGCCGTTCAGTCCTACAGCTCCCAAGTCCTGCCGACCCGTAGGCATTGACGGGGCGGCGGTCCAGGTATCAGTGGACGGGTCGTAGATCTCGACAGTGGCGTACTTGATCGAGCCGTTGGTATTCGTTCCGCCAAGTGCATATATCAGTCCACCGAGAGCGACGACCGCAAGATGGCATCTTGGCGTCGGCATAGGTGCCCTTGTCGACCACGAATCGGTCTTCGGGTCATATGCCTCGTTCAAATTCGTGCAATAACCTTTTGAATTGCCCCCGATGGCGTAGAGCATTCCATCTACGACAGCATTGTTCGAGCCTCTCATTTCGCGCTCCGTCGGCATCGGCGCTTTTGCAGCCCAAGTATCCGCGATCTGATCGTAGGCTTCGTTTGTGGCCAGAAACCTTTCACTCGTGTCACCGGAACCACCCGCGACATAAATTATCCCGCCGATCTCACCGGCCGCCATACCGCTCCGCGCGGTCGGTATCGGAGCTTTCGCGGTGATGTGCAATGTGGGACATGTTTCCACGCCCGACCTGGTGGCGAGCAATTTAGGGGTGAAGACAATTACGCTTGATGTATAGAGCGCTTGATCCGAGCCCCCGGCAAAGTATATCGATCCATGTAACGCGGCGGCATGAGCGTTAGAACGCCGAAATGGCATTCTTGCGACGACCGCCCACGTATCATTCGCTGGATCGTACGCTTCCACTTGACCGCTATTTCCGTTGCCGGCAAATGCGTAGATAATTCCATTGATCTCAGCAACGGCAAGATCAGAGCGTGGCGCGAGCATTGACCGCCTGGGTGTCCAGGAATCAGTATTCGGGTCATAGGCTTCAACGGTGGCAAGTGCACGGGAGTCGTCACCGCCGCCGAGCACATAAATAATTCCATTCACGACCGCGACGGCTGCGTTTGAGCGTGCTGTTGGCATCGGCGCCCGATCGGTCCATGTATCGCTCTGAGGGTCGTACTCAGAGTTCAAGTCCTGATATTGGGTGCCCGATGACCTTCCACCGATCGCGTAAAGCTTGCCTTTCGACACGGCCACAGCATGACCTTGCCGCGCGGTTGGAAGCGATGCCATTGCGGTCCAGGAGTTCGTTGTTGGGTCGTAGGCTTCGACATCGGCGATCTCATTTCCGCAGTCCGTAGAGCCCCCGACCGCGTAGAGTTTTCCGCTCAATGCCCCGACGCCGTGAGCACCTCGAGCCGTCTGCATCGGCGCACGCTGCGTCCAGGCGTCGGCTTCCGGATCATAGGATTCCAGGTCCGCAAATGGAGTGCAGACATTCCACCCGCCAGTCACGTAGAGAACCCCGTTCAAAACTGCCGGCTCGGCCTGCCAACGCGGCGAGGAAATTGGTGCTTTGGTCGTCCACGTTCCCGCGTCGTTCAAAGATTCCAACAACGGCTCAGCTGCTGTCGAGCTGCGCAGAAACCTGAAGGACGCGTACCCGATCACAGAGGCTACTGCCAACACGATCGCCAATGCCATCGCTGGCCTCGGAGGGCGCCTCGCGAACTCCGGGCGTTTGTCGGCGAGAGCTAACTCCGCTTTGAAAAGATTTAGATCCGTTATCAGTTCGTCTGCGGTTTGGTAGCGGAGCTCCGGTTCCTTAGCTAACATTTTCGCGGCGACAGCGGCGAGGCTCTCCGGTAATCGATCCGCGTATATTCCCAAAACAGGGGGATCACTTTTCAAGATCGACTCCACCAATTCGCTGCGTTCCCGGGCGTCAAACGGCGGACGCCCCGAAACCATCTCATATAGCACCACTCCCAAACTGAAAAGGTCGCTCCGGGCATCTACTTGCAGACCGAGCGCCTGTTCGGGCGACATATATCTGAGGGTTCCCATCAGGATCCCGGACGAAACGTCGGCGCGCACGGTGCTAATCTCACGCTCAGAATGCGTCCCGGGTTCTTCCGCAAGCTTAGCCAATCCGAAGTCGAGAACCTTCACGTATCCGTCCGGCCGCAGCATAATGTTCTCAGGCTTGACGTCGCGATGAACTATTCCCGCCCTATGCGCCGCGGCGAGTGCTCGGGCCGTCTGGATCGCGATCTCGACCGCGTCCGTCAGCGGCATCGGCCCGCGGGCTATGTGTTCGCGTAGCGTCCCACCTTCGATAAGCTCGGTGGCGATGAACTGCTGGTCGTTCACGCTCCCGAGTTCGTGGATGGTGATAATATTTGGGTGATTGAGGGCTGACGCGGCTTGTGCTTCACGCTGAAAGCGGCGCAGCCGGTCTTCGTTCTGTGTGTAATAGAACGGAAGCAGCTTGAGCGCGATATTCCGGTTCAAGATGCGATCACGTGCGAGATACACTTCACCCATTCCGCCCTTGCCGATAAGTTTTAGGATCTCGTAATGGCCAACTTCCTCGCCCGGCGTGAGCCGCGTTTGTTCATCTTCGAGCAGAATGGCCGCGGATTCGATTGCCTGCGTGTCGATGAGATCCCAAGGCTGAGAATCAGCAGTAAGGAGAGACTCGACTTCACTGCGCAGGATCGGATCGTCCGCACAAGCGAGGTCGAGAAATGCGGAACGGGCAACGGCTTCGAGCTCAACGGCGGCCTGGAACACTTTATCCACCTGCTGCCAACCTTGATCCTTCATCGATCAACCACCATCTTCGAAACAATTTTCCTTTTCGCGTTCTAATTAGGTTAGCGAGAAATTCTGGCTCGATGGATCAGACTATTTCATTACTCAGATTCGTGTCTCCGCCGATCTCGCGATACAGCCATGCTCTGGCGGAGCGCCACTCACGCTTGATCGTGATGGGGGAGAGCTTCATCACCTCAGCCGCCTCTTCGACGGTCAGCCCGCCAAAAAATCTAAGTTCAACGATCCGGCTCTTGCGCGGATCGACCTCAGCAAGACGGTCGAGCGCTCCGTCGAGTGCGACGAACTCCGCCGCTCTTTCCTGGATCATGACTTCACCGTCATCCAATGCGATATGGGTTGCCCCGGCTCCGCGCTTGCCGGAGTGATGCCGACGGGCGTGATCGATCAGAATGTGTCGCATGACCTGCGCCGACACGGCGAAGAAGTGCGCGCGGTCCTTCCACTCGACGGATTGCTGATCGACCAATCGAAGGTATGCCTCATTGATAAGCGCCGAAGTCTGTAGCGTGTGTTCGGGATTTTCCCGGCCCATATACCGCCGAGCCATTCGACGCAGTTCCGGATAAACCAGCGGGATCAATTGATCGAGCGCGGCGCTGTCGCCTTCACTCCATCTCAATAAAAGGTTGGTAATTTCCCGCGGGATAACGGCCATGCTCAGCTTGGGTGATCACAAGAAGCAAATTCAGATGGCTACAAAATTTTGCACCCGATGATACCACGAGCCGAATTTTCTCGCTATATGTCGTGAAAGGAGAAACATATCAGAACCCACCGCGGCGATCGTCTTTTCTTTGGGGAATGTTCCCACATTCTTCGTTCATGCACGGAACCGCCGCAGGCGGAGCCTTGTATATTCAGGCACCGATGTGAGCAAGCAGGGTCAGTTCTAATGGAGAAACCAATATGAAGAGAACAAGAAAAAGAACGAACAAGGCGACAATTCTAATGATCCTAATTGCGACGCTTCTCACCGTTCATTTCGTCGCGAGCCCACAAAGCTTTGCGCAGGCCGGAACGTGGACGACAAAGGCACCAATTTCATCCGCGCGCTATTTCTCGAGAGCTGCGACGCTGAACGGCGTCCTATACACAGTCGGCGGGTGGAATGGCTGCACGTCCTATTCGAATCTTGAAGCCTACGACCCTATAAGCGATTCCTGGATGCCGCGAGCCTCGATGTTGACGTCTCGCGGTTATCACCAAGTGGGCGTGCTCAATGGATTACTCTACGCCGTGGGTGGTTCTGTGGGTTGCGGAGCACACATCGCAAGCGTTGAAGCTTACGACCCGACGACGAATACTTGGTCCGCCAAGGCATCGCTCCCTGAAATTCGAACTGCACATGTGGTTGCGGTGGCGAATGGAAAGCTATACGCGATCGGAGGAATAAACGGAGGTGGGCTCCTGGCATCTAACACTGAGTATGATCCCACCACTAACACGTGGACCGAACGAGCGCCGATGCCGACGGCGCGGTATTTTCCTGCTGTGGCTGTCGTGAACGATATCATTTATGTGATGGGCGGAGCGGGCAACTCTGGTGAGGTCGCCACCGTAGAAGCTTATGATGCTGCCACAAACACGTGGAGTACCAAGGCACCTTTGCCGCTTGCTCGATCCGTACTCGAAGCGGCCACGACTAACGGGATAATCTACACGATGGGTGGCCAAGGAAGTTGTTCGAGTTTTACGGACGTCGAGACCTACGATCCCACGACCGATATCTGGTCATTCGGTACGCCAATGCCGACGCCGCGATATGCGTTCGGTTCTGCGGCACTCAACGGAACCATCTATGTCGTCGGCGGTTACACTCAATATGCGTGCGGCAGCAACGAGGGATCAGTTTCGGGCGTCATTGCGTTCACACCGGAGGGAGACGACACGGCGCCGTCGATCACGATCACCTCGCCGGTGGAAGCAGCGACTTATTTACTTGGACAATCGGTTACTGCCAGCTATTCCTGCGAGGACGAAGCGGGCGGGTCGGGGCTGGCCTCTTGCACGGGCTCGGTCGCTACTGGAGCTGCCGTCGACACCGCATCTGTGGGTCCGAAGACGTTCACCGTAAACGCGGAAGACAATGCCGGAAATCAGAGCACTCGGCAAGTCTCCTATCAAGTCGTCTACAGCTTCGCAGGCTTCTTCCAGCCGGTGTATAATCTGCCGCTCCTGAATATCACCAATGCCGGCAGTTCGATTCCGGTGAAGTTTAGCCTTTCGGGCAATCAGGGACTCGGTATCTTCGCCCCCGGATATCCGGTTTCGGGGCCGATAGCCTGCGATGCCAACGAACTTGGGTCCGAGATCGACGAAACTGTAACCGCGGGCGGAAGCGCGTTGTCATACGACGCTGGTGCCGACCAATACAGCTACGTCTGGAAAACTAATAAGGCGTGGAAGGGAACTTGCCGGATCCTTGTCGTGAGATTTAACGACGGTACCGATCACTTTGCTAAGTTCAGATTCAAGTGATCCTTTCTACTATTCAACGCGGCCCCCGCCCGGTCGCTCGGCTTCTCCCACTGATGTGCCCGCTCAGAAATGAGCGGGCTGTTTTAGCCTGTGAACTGTAATTACCTGTGCAGTCCGAAAGGCTATTCCGTCAAAGACACTCGCAGTTCATCGAAAGGACGCGAATCTTCAGATCACGTTCGCGAGCCAACTCTCGCCACGTGTCTGAATTCGCGTGATGATCGAGTGCGGTAATAACGATCTCATCGCCCGCTTTGAAACGCGTTCCCAACGCTCGAGAAAGATGGAACGTAAGCGACGTCATATTCTGCCCAAAGACGATCTCGCTCGGATCCGCGTTCATAAACTCAGCTATCGTCTGGCGAGACTCTTCAATGATCTGATCGGTCTCGTTGCTCGACGGATATTCCCAGTGCGTGTTGGCGTTGTCTTTTGCGGCGTCACCTGATATTTCACGCAACGTATTCTTAGGTTTACGTTATAAAACACTTTGCCACTGCCCGCATCGTGCCTAATCGGCTATAATCAACGTTTGCGTTTTCTATGAAAAAAGTTGGATTTGTCAGCCTTGGGTGCCCGAAGAATCTCGTCGACAGCGAGGTTATGATGGGTACGCTTCAACAGGCTGGCTACGAGATCACGAATAACGCCGATGAGGCCGAGACCGTCGTCGTAAATACCTGCGGATTTATCGAGACGGCAAAGCAGGAGTCTATCGATGCGATTCTCGATGCCACCCGCTCGAAAGAGAATGGAGTGACCAAGCGCGTCATCGTCGCGGGCTGTCTCGTCGAGCGCTATCGCGATGACCTAATGAAAGAGCTGCCGGATGTCGACGCGTTTATCGGAACGTCGCAGGTCGGTGAAATTCTAAAAGCGGCCGATGACCGGTTCGACGCAACGCAATTAACGCTCTCGCCGATCGGCAACAAGACCGCCACATATCTCTACGATTTTGACACACCTCGGTACCGGGCGACGGATTCGCACACGGCATTCATAAAGATCGCGGAAGGCTGCGATCGCCCGTGTGCGTTCTGCTCGATTCCTGGGATGCGCGGATCGTTCCGGTCACGACGATTCGGTTCGGTCATCGAAGAAGCCCGGAAACTAGCGAAGCAAGGCGTAAAAGAAATTGTTTTGATCGCACAGGATTCGTCGCGGTACGGCGAGGACCTCGGCAAGGTCGACGCGCTCGCGGCGCTGATCCGGGCACTTGGCGAGATCGATGACATCGAATGGGTCCGCGTGATGTACGCGTATCCGACGCACATCTCCGACGCGTTTCTCGCGGCGATCGCCGAAACGCCAAAGGCGGTAAAGTATCTCGACATGCCTCTACAGCACGCATCGCGAAATGTGCTGAAATTGATGAAACGCGGCGGCACGCGAGAGTCGCTGGAGAAATTGATAAAACGTGTGCGGGAAAAAGTTCCCGGCATCGCAATCCGTACGACTTTCATTACGGGATTTCCGGGCGAGACAGAGGAAGATTTCGAAGAGCTGATGGCTTTCGTTCGTAATTGCCGGTTCGATAATTTAGGAGTATTTACCTACTCCGACGAAGAGGGAACTCCGGCGTATGATCTGCCGAATAAGGTCGATTCGAAGATTGCGAAGCAGCGACGCAACCGTCTGATGAAAGAGCAGGCGAAGATAAGCAAGCAGATCAACAGATCAAAGATAGGCATGACTTATAAAGTGTTGTTCGAAGGTTTGTCTGTCGAATCGGACCTATTATTTCAAGGCCGTCTCCCGGGTCAGGCCCAGGAGATCGATGGTCATGTGTTGATCAATGATATGCCGGAGGACTTCCGGCCTGATATCGGCGCTGTTTATGAAGTAGAGATAACCGCTGCCTTGGATTACGATCTTGTCGGCCGTATCCTGGGTGCTTCGGCCCCATCCATCTATAAGGAGACGTCAGTGAAATGAAATATATCTATGCCTTTATTTTAGTTCTCACGCTGATGGCTGCGTCGCCAGCAAATGGACAGAAATTTCTTGAAAAACCTTACCGGGAGTGGAGCAAGGAAGAGGCTTTTAAAGTCACGGCGGACTCACCGTGGGCGGTCGAATATCAATCCGAACGCGGATTGGACGATCAAGCCCGTCTGCAGCAGCGCCGAGAACAGGCGGACACTCGGCTCTCCGGCTCGGATCGCGGTAATCAAGGTCGGCCCAGCGTCCCGATACCGGTGGTCATGCGACTGCACTCGGCACTTCCAGTACGGCAGGCGATAGTCCGACTCCAGCAGATCGGCGCCGGCTACGATAAAATGAAGCGGGAAGAGCAGGAGAAATTCGACGCGTCAACCGCGAAGTTTCTGGAATGCGCAATATGCAGGGACTATTACGTGGTGACGTTAGGCAAGTGGAGAGATACTTCGACGGTCGGGATAAGTGACGGCATATTCCAGACATTCAAATATGAGGATTTGAAAGGAAAGGTCTCCTTGGTTAACGACAGGGACGAACGACTCGAGATTGTTTCCTTCACACCGCCGAAGAACTCAACAGATTCGGCAATCTTTTTTTTCAAACGACCGGTCGCCGAGGCTCCGTTCTTTTTAAGGAGCGATAAGGAAATACGCTTCTTGTTCTCAAATGACCTCCGAGACAATACGAGTGCTTATAGCAAGTTGATCCCTAGGGTGTTCGAGTTCAAGATCTCGAAAATACTATCAGCCGACGGCAAGATTCAATTCTAGAGGTAGCGGCGGGACGCGTGAGTCGCTCGAGAAATTGATAAAACGTGTGCGTGAAAGAGTTCCCGGCATCGCGATCCGCACGACTTTCATTACGGGAATTCCGGGCGAGACGGACCAAGACTTCGAAGAGCTGATGGCTTTCATTCGTAATTACCGGTTCGATAATCTCGGAGTATTTACCTACTCCGACGAAGAGGGAACTCCGGCGTATGATCTGCCGAATAAGGTCGATTCGAAGATTGCGAAGCAGCGACGCAACCGTCTGATGAAAGAGCAGGCGAAGATAAGCAAGCAGATCAACAGATCAAAGATAGGCATGACTTACAAAGTGTTGTTCGAAGGTTTGTCGCAAGAATCGGATCTGCTTTTTCAAGGACGACTCGAAGGCCAGACTCAGGAGATCGACGGTTACATTCTCATTAATGACATGCCCGAGGACTTGCAGCCGACCATCGGTTCGATTTACAACGTTCGTATCACCCAGGCGCACGAATATGATTTGATTGGCGAAATCGTCTGATTCGTATCAACGCAATTGGCGCGTAGTGTTCTCGGTTACGGATCCAGGCTCGACAGATACTGAAGCTCGATCCTTGTTCAGAAAACCGTCATCAATACTATTGATACCCGGTGCGGCAAGTTGTTCAGGCAGGGGAGCGGTTTCGAGACCGCGAGCTTTGTCACCGAATTTTGGCTTCACGTATGTTTTCGACGGGAAAACCACTGAGGCCCCCATAGCAAGCAAGCCTAAAGCCACGAACGTCAGGAAAACAATCTTCCCGTAGATCTCAGGGAAGATCCCCAACTCCCGCACGATAAGATTCGCCAATCCGAGGACAGTGCCGATAAGGAAGAGCGCTAGACCTGTGCGTAACGCGAAACTGTTCGGACTACGCCTCAGTGCCGGGGCACTGGCCGCTTCGCCGGTCACGATCCGGCTAACGCCGTCGAGCGAAAGACCGCAGCTTCGGCAATAGGCGGTAGCTTTTTGAAATCCGTTAGCACATCTTGGACAGTACATTTTCTCCTGCATGTCTGAGTTTTACGCTGTTCGGCCGTGAAAGGTTCACCCGACCTTTAATTAGAGCTGGGCTTGTTGTTGAGCGTCAGAAGCAGTAAGCCGAGTGCGAGCACGGCGGGTAGCGCTTGAGTGAACAAGATCGAGGTCTTTGCGGTGAGTCCGCCAAAGACGCCAGCCACCGCGACGCATCCGAGGAAGAATAGTTTTACGCTGCGACGATCGGAAACCAGTCCCCAAACCAAACCCGCTGCAAGAAATCCGTTGTAAAGTCCCTGGTTTGCGGCAAGCACCGCCGACGAGGCAGAGACCTCGGGCGCCATTCCAAAAATTCGTTGACCGACCGGATGGTTCCAGAAGAACATCTCGAGGACGAGTATCCCGATGTGCTCGAGCGCGATCAAGAAAATCAGAAGCCGAGTAATGGTTTTCATTTTTCTGAACAACTTATAACCCACGCGAGGACTATCCGCAATCGTCCCCTCAACTGTCAGTCGTCACGTGCCTGCGTCCGTTCGTCACTTTTTTGAAAATCGTTTTGGGATTATAGGGTATAAAAGTTAAGAAACACTTCTCGCCTCGATTGGCATCAAATTCAAATAAGGTTGAGAGTCTCGGCTCATCGCTGGAATACTAGAAATGAAAAGATCAAAAACAATAATTGCACTATTCTTACTGCAGGCGATTGTTTTGCCGATCGCCTTATTTGGCCAGACGGCGGACGTAAATTCCCAGATCCGAGGGGAAGGAATGGAGAATTCTAAGATAATGCGTACGATGCATTATCTTAGTGACGTTTATGGCCCACGATTGACGGGATCTCCAAATCACAAGGCTGCGGCCGAATGGGCGGCAAAAGAAATGACGTCATGGGGATTCGCGAATGCGGCGCTCGAGCCGTGGGATTTCGGCAGCCCCGGCTGGGTCAATGATCGCGCTTCCGGATTTATCACATCGCCGGTTCGCGACTCCCTCGTCTTTGAGGTTCTCGCGTGGACGCCGGGAACCGACGGGCCGGTCACAGGCCAGGCATTCAATCTTATTATTCCTAGACCAGGAACTTCCTCCGATTTTACCGGATTCCGCAACCCGACACAGACCGAGCTCACAGCCTACTTCAACAGCGTTCGCGATCGGATAAAAGCAAAGATCGTATTTGTCGGAAAACCTGCCGCGATCCCGGTCAATTTCGATCCGCCGCCCAAGCGCATAAATCCAAACGCGACGCCGACGCCAACACCGGCCCCGACGCCGGCAGCCGCGCAACCTTCTCCGGTGGCCTCACCGGTAACGGGGACACTGACCAACACCGAGGTCGCGACACAGCTAAATGAATTTCTTGTTGCGAGCGGGGCCCTCGTTCGCGTTAACGATGCAGGCCGCGAGCATGGACAGATTCGCGCCTTCGGCAATCAGAAGGCTGATCCGAAAACTCTATTGCCGACTGTGATACTGAGGAACGAAGATTTTGGCCGCGTTACCCGCATGCTCGATGACGAGACACCCGTAACACTTGAGTTCGATATTCGAAGTAGATTCTTCCCGGAAGGTTCGACCTCATACAACGTTGTCGCCGAGATCCCGGGTTCGGACAAGAAAGATGAGGTCGTAATGCTTGGGGGCCATCTCGATTCGTGGCATTCGGCGACTGGTGCAACCGATAACGCGATAGGCTGCGCCGTAATGATGGAGGCTGCTCGCATCCTCAAAACGATCGGTGTTAAGCCGCGGCGAACGATACGCGTTGCGCTATGGAGCGGGGAAGAGCAGGGCCTTCTCGGATCGCAGGCTTATGTGAAAAAGCATTTCGGCTCGGCCGAAGCTCCGACGGCTGATTTCGGTAAGTTCGCGGGCTACTTCAACATCGACATGGGCACGGGGCAAGCACGGCGGTTCAGTGTATTTGGGCCGCAGGAAGCAGCCGACATCATGAAGGGTATTGGCGAGCCTTTTTCCGATATCGGGTTCATTGGTGCGACAGCGTCTAGAAGTCGCGGGCTCGGCGGATCCGACCATACATCTTTCAACCACGCGGGCCTTCCCGGAATTAGCGTCAATCAGGACCCGATCGAATACTTCACCCACACATGGCACACGAACCTTGACACCTACGAGCGAATAATCGAAGACGACGTGAAGAGATCGGCGATCATTGTCGCGGCCGCTGTGTATCAGTTAGCGATGCGTGAGGAAATGTTGCCTAGATTTAAGGCCGGCGAGATGCCGGCGGCGGCGAAATAGACGGCAGGAGACGGGAGGCACGAGACAAGAGACTGGAGACGGGAGACGGGAGACAAGAGACAAGAGACAAGAGACAGGAGACAGGAGACAGGAGACAAGAGGGTCGCGCCTCCCGTCTCCCGTCTCCTGTCTATTCCCCCGGGCCTTTCACAAACAGCTTAAAAGAGGGGCAGATGTCCGCGAGAGCGCATTCGGTGCACTTCGGTTTTCTCGCCTGGCAGATCTGTCGGCCGTGAAATATCAGCCAATGTGAAAAAATAACCCAGTGCTTTTTTGGAACAAGTGTCTGAAGATCGAGCTCGATCTTTTCAGGCGTTTTTTCTTTTGTAAGGCCGAGGCGCTGCGACAACCTGGAAACATGAGTGTCGACAACGACACCGGATGCTATGCCGAACGCATTTCCAAGTACGACGTTCCCCGTTTTTCTCGCCACTCCAGCGAGAGAAAGTATCTCCGGCATCGTTCGGGGCACTTCACCGCCGAACTCGTCGAGAATTCGCTGCGACGCGGCTCGGATGTTCTTGGCTTTATTTCTAAAGAACCCGGTCGAGTGAACGTCGCGCTCCAATTCCAATTGTGACGCCGCAGCGAAATCGCGCGGGCCGCGATATTTGCGAAACAGATTCGCTGTCACGATATTGACGCGTTCATCCGTGCACTGGGCGGAGAGGATGGTCGCGACTAAAAGCTCAAAGGCGCTTGTATGATTTAGGGCGCAGTGGGCTGTCGGATAAGCCTTTTTAAGGCGTTTGATTATCTCGAGAGTGCGAGCGGCTTTGCTGCGGATCATCTAACTGAGGCTAAAAAAGAAGCGTCAAAAATGCAAATAGGCCTCGATTTGGTTAGAATCTAGCCACCGAGCACACAGAGATTCTTTCGGATCGTCTCTGTGTGCTCTGTGGCAAGTACATGAAAGTTCCTTTACTCGACCTCGCCGAACAAAATACCGCCCTACGACCTGAGATAGAAGCCGCGCTCGGTCGCGTGCTCGACACGAATGCGTTCATTCTCGGCGGAGAAGTAAAGGCCCTTGAAGACGAATTAGCCGAGTATTGCGGCACGACGTATGCGATCGGGTGTGCATCCGGCAGCGACGCCCTGCTTCTTGCCTTGATGGCTGTAGGTGTTAATACCGGGGACGAAGTCATTACGACGCCATACAGCTTTTTCGCGACGGCGAGTGCGATCACCCGTCTCGGCGCGAGGCCTGTGTTTGTCGATGTCGATCCGGCAACTTTCAACCTTGACGTGTCGCAAGTCGACGCCGCCGTAACGGATAAGACGAAGGCGATCCAACCCGTGCATCTATATGGCCAATGTGCTGACATGCAGGCGTTGAATACTATCGTTAGCAAACACGGGATACCTGTTGTGGAAGACGCGGCCCAGGCGATCGGCGCCGAAGAAAACGGCGAGCGTGCCGGTGCCATGAGCGAAGTGGGATGTTTTAGTTTTTATCCGTCAAAAAATCTTGGCGGTATGGGCGACGGCGGTTTCATGACAACTGACGACGCCGAGATCGCCCACAAGCTTTTTGCTCTGCGGGTCCATGGTTCCCATGAGCGGTATTACCACAAATGGGTCGGACTCAACTCGCGGCTGGATGGTTTTCAAGGCGCGATCTTGCGAGTTAAGCTTCCCCATTTGGATTCATGGTCCAACAAACGAAAAGAAAATGCTGACCGCTATCGCGAACTTTTCATCGACGCCGGATTGACCGAGCAGATCGAACTGCCCTCCGAGCGTGAAAACTGCCTGCATATTTACAATCAGTTCGTGATCCGAGTGCCGCGAATAAGAAACGAGTTGCGCGAATTCTTAGGGGAGGCAGACATCGGGACCGACATCTATTATCCCGTACCGCTCCACATGCAGGAATGTTTCGGGTATCTTGGTTACCGTGAGGGGCAGTTTCCCGAATCGGAACGTGCTGCTCGTGAAACACTCGCTTTACCTGTTTATCCAGAGCTTAAAATTGAGCAGCAGGAATATGTAGTCAAGAAAATCGGAGAGTTTATCGAAAACGCGTGAAGATACCTTTGATCGTTCTGGATTTTAAAAGCACGACCGGAAAGCTGATGCTTATCGCCGCAATTTTGAGCGCGATCCTGTTCGGCTGGTTTTCCGTGCGATGGCAGCTCGGAAATATGCTCGCGTCGCTGACTCAGCCGAGTCAGCCAAGTGCGGACGAGGTCGCGGAGCTTGCGAGAAGTTTTGCTCCCGCTGACGCACTCCCGATGTGGCTCATTGCTACGCGGGAAAAGGAGAACTTTTCACCGGAGAGCCTTGAAAGATCCGTCGGCATGTTCGAACAGGTCGTACGGCTGTCACCAAATGATTTTCGCTACTGGATCGAACTCGGTCGTGCATATGAGCAAGCCGAGCAACCCGACAGGGCGGAGATGGCGCTCGGGCGCGCCGTTGAGCTTGCCCCGGCCTATACCTTTCCGCACTGGCAGTTCGGCAACTTTTATCTAAGACAGAATCGCAGTGAGGATGCATTCGCCGAGCTCAGAAAAACGACGGAGCGAAGCATCGTATACCGCGAACAGGTCTTTTCGCTCGCGTGGGATTATTTCGATAAAGATCCTCAAAAGGTGGAAGCCCTGGCGGCGGACACGCCCGATGTTCGATCGACGCTGGCACTATTTTACGCGGCTCGTGGAAGTGCCGATAACGCTCTTCGAATATGGAACACTTTGAGCGCCGAGCAGAAACCGAACTACATCGACACCGCCAAGCGCATCGCTCGAGGTTTATTCGAGAAGCAGCGCTTTCGCGAATCGCTGGAATTTTCACGTCAGACCGGAATCGATCCTGAAGCCCAGTTTGAAACGGTGACCAACGGTGGATTCGAAAAATTTATCGGCCCGCCGGATGACACGCTTTTCGGGTGGCGGGTTTACAGGAACGACCCGAAGATCGATGCTCTTCCGGACGCCAGCGTTAAGTCCGAAGGCTCTCGCAGTCTGAGAGTCAGCTTCAAAGGCTATTCAAAGGTCGATCTGCATAATGTTGTTCAATCGGTTGCCGTCCAGCCCGGCGCCCGATATCGGCTTTCGTTCATGATTCGAACGGACAATCTCCGAAGCGGTGGCCCCCCCGTCGTGCAGATAATCAGCGGACGGGAGAACAAGGGCATAGCGACGTCGGAACCGTTCGCGGCGGGCTCCGCAGATTGGAAACCGGTGACGATCGAGTTTACCGCTCCAGAAGACTTTGACAGCGTATTGATCCGGACGGGGCGGATCTCGTGCGGCGAAGAATGCCCGATATCGGGGACGATCTGGTACGACGACTTCCGCATCATCAAGCTATGACCTGGGCAAACAAGATCGCATTCTTTTTGATCGCCGTGATCATCGTCTTTACGACGGCTGCCTATGGAACGGTCCATCAGCCGATCCTCGCGGCGTTTTATATTCTCGTCGTGGTCACAACATTGCTGTGGGCAGCGGACGGATTCCTAACCGGAGCGGTAAGATTTAATTCAGATCCGCTGCAACTAACACTTCTCGCCGCCGGCATTTACGGCTTTATTCAGATCCTTCCGTTCGGCAGATTTGCAGAGATCGCCGGCGTTTCGTCGATATCCAGAACGATCTCGCTCGATCCATTCGCCACAGAAGTTTCGGCTGCCCACTTCATCGCGCTATTTTTCCTGATGGCTGTCCTGCTGGTTCTTCTCGATTCCGCGACTCGCATATGGCGGCTCGGCACAATCATCACTATCTTCGGATTTATTTATGCTTTTTTTGCGATCCTGCAA
Source organism: Acidobacteriota bacterium (assembly GCA_040006435.1). Classification (GTDB taxonomy): domain Bacteria; phylum Acidobacteriota; class Blastocatellia; order Pyrinomonadales; family Pyrinomonadaceae; genus OLB17. The sequence goes on along the minus strand of JBDTWZ010000052.1, from coordinate 2,514 downwards.
TCAGTACTTAGCCCTTTGAAGATCTACGGCATCTATGAAGCCCTGTCGCCTTTCGGTTCCTTCGTCAACCGTCATAATTTTGCCGCGTATATGGAGATGGTGTTAGCCGTCCCCCTTGGGCTTATATTCACGGGAGCGATCAGCAAGGATAAGAGATTACTCTACATTACAGCGGTCGCGTTAATGGGCGTTTCGCTGCTCCTGAGTGGTTCCCGAGGCGGTCTGATCGCGTTTCTTGCGGAAGTGATTTTCCTCGTCCTTCTGACAACCGGTACAAAGAGCCGCTCGAATTTGGCGCTCAAGCTTTCCCTGGCGGTTTTGCTTTTTGTCGCTGTCGTTGGCGGAGCGATCTTTGTCGGAGGCGAGACGTCTCTCACGCGGGTCGCTGAAACGGCCGCGACCGGCGATTTGACGACCGGGCGAAGCAACATCTGGAGTGTTACGCTCGACGTCATTAAGGCCAATCTTCCTTTCGGTGCGGGTCTCGGCGCGTTTGGTGTCGCGTACACGCCGCACGATTCAATGAGCGGCCTCGAAAGAGTTGAACAGGCTCATAATGACTATCTGCAGGTCCTCGCGGACGCCGGACTGGTTGGACTACTGATCGGCGGATTCTTTCTCTATCGGATCTTTGTGTCCGGCCGCGCCGCAACGAAAATAAGAAATACCTACCGTCGGGGAATTGCTTATGGCGCTCTGGCCGGCATATTTGCGATCCTCGTGCACAGCATTTTTGATTTTGTCTTGCATACGACCGCTGTCTCAGTCATGTTTTTGGTGCTTATCTCTCTGCTGATCGCCTGTCGAAGTTCTTACGCGGACGATGTTGAGGACCCACCGCATGAGGGGTCCGCTAGAAACTTGTCCGGCCGAATCGCGTCGATATCTTCCGGACGCAGACGCAGCCGAAGCTGATTCAATCTTGATTTGTGCGGTTACTCTGCGACCGGGTCGTCGTTTCGTCGAGTGCCACGCGACTGGATCGAGCTTAGCAGGTACCAGACGATTCCATGTGCGACGTATCCTCCCGAAATGATCAATAAAACGTATCGTGAGTAAAGCCAGATAAGCATACCCATCGCCGCGATGACGAGTAAGAGGTATAAATTCCGTCGACCGGTACCAACCGTTTTCATGCTCGAATAACGAAGAGTGCTGACCATGAGTACGCCGAGAATAGCGATGAGGATCATTACGAGGTACGTATAAAATCGCGCCAAACCCTCGCCGTGAAAATTCAGTGGAAGCGGAGAAAAATGCACAAATGATGCGAGCAATCCGGCGGCGGGCGGTATCGGGAGTCCAACAAAAGTTTTCTTATCGACCTTTGGAGTACCTTCCTGCAGAACCCTCGGCCTTGTTGCCTGAAGATTGAAGCGAGCCAGGCGAAATGCGCCGCACATAAGGTACATGAATAGCAGAAAGACACCCAGAGCGTGTTCCGAACTGTGCTCGTCAAAGGATGCACCGATCGCCCAACTATAAATCAAAGCAATGGGAGCGATCCCGAAAGTGAGCACGTCCGCCAGCGAATCGAACTGGACACCGATCTCCGTGGCTGTCTTTGTCATCCGGGCGACGCGACCATCGAGCGTATCAAACAGAATTGCGAGACCGATCGCGACCGCGGCGTAGTCGAAATAGCCTGCCGCGACTTCCGGTTCTGTGATAACAAGCTGAAAGCCGCGAATTGAATAGAGGACCGCAAGAAATCCCATCGCGACATTTGCGGCGGTAAATGCGGTAGGGATGACGTAGAGGCCTTTCTTGATTCCCCGATGGACCGTTTTTCTTTCTTCCGTTTCCATAGGCTAAGGCAATGTTGCGATAATCGTTTCGCCTCCAGTGACTCGGTCGCCGACTGAGACTTTGATCTCAACCTCGTTGGGCATCAGCAGATCTGTCCGCGAGCTAAATTTGATCAGGCCATATTTTTGGCCTGTTTCAAGTTCGTCGCCCTCTTTGTTCCAGCACACTATTCGGCGAGCCAGAATACCCGCGATCTGAGTGCAAACAACGGTCATCTCTTTGCCGACGATCGTTATCGAATTCCGCTCATTAACAAGGCTCGCCTGGTCGCTCGTTGCCGGAATCTTTTTTCCCGTGACGTAATCGACTTTCGAAATCCTGCCTGAAATGGGAGCTCGATTGATGTGTACATCGAGTGGCGACAGAAACACGCTGACCAACTTACCGTCATTGCTTTCGTCGATGCGAGTCACGCGACCGTCCGCGGCCGACACGATCAAGTTATCTCCGTCAGGCACGCTCCGGTGCGGGTCGCGAAAAAAATAGGCCATAAAGAGCGCGACAGCAACGAAAACAGCCGCCAGGGGCCAGATCTGCAAAAATGCAAAAACCAACGCGATGATCGCTGGAATGATGACAAACGGGAATCCCTCTTTAACCATAAAAGAAAACCGGAGCGGGATACTGGAGGTCAGCGAAAACCAGCATCCAACATCCGGTGTCTCAGGCTATATTACGTGAAATCGACCCATTTACGAAACACAA
>JBDTWZ010000051.1:0-18023 GCA_040006435.1 Acidobacteriota bacterium | reverse complement strand
GTCGAAAAAGGTGATCTTGCCGCACTCGACAAGATTTGGGCAAACAGCGAAGACGTCTCAGTTTTCGAAAGCGGCCATGCCAATTATGGATGGAATGATTACCGAAACACCCATCTCGCCCCCGAGCTGAAAGAATTCAAAAACACAAAGTACGCTTTTTCAGATTTAAAGGTAAAGGTTGACGGCAAAACCGCGTGGGCGACGTTCAAGTACACACTTTCCGCGGATATGGGAACCCGGCATGTCGACAGCGGCGGTCTTGCGACAGCGATTTTGGAAAAGCGTGAAGGCAAATGGCGTATCGTTCATTGGCATTCAAGTGCGCCGCGACGAGCACCCGCTCCGCAACCGTCGCCAAAGAATTAGGACATCTGAGAGTCTTAATAAACCAGCACGGGAGAGAGATTTATGATGAACAGTTATACAAAGTTTGCGGCCATGATCGCGACATCGACAATTGTTATGTTTGGGCTGATGTACCTCAACACATACCAGTTGGATCACATCTTTTTTAGCGAGACGCGGGCCTATATGGCTCTCGTGATGGGGGCGACGATGGCGGTCATCATGCTCTTATTCATGCTCAAGATGTACGAAAGCTGGCGTGTAAACGCGGGTATCTTAGTCGGAAGCGCCGCGCTTTTCGTTCTGGCTCTATGGCTCGTGCGAAGCCAAACGACGATTGAAGATGTTTCTTACATGCGGGCGATGATCCCACATCATTCAATCGCGATCTTGACCAGTGAACGCGCCAACATTACGGATCCGCGCGTCCGCAAACTCGCCGACGGAATAATCGAGGCGCAAAAGCGGGAAATCGCCGAGATGGAAGATTTGATCAAAGACCTCGAAAGTAAGCGCTAGATGTTTTAGAGGATCTGCCCAACTGCCCGACGTTGTAGCTATTTGAAACAATGGGAAATATGAGCATTGAGATCATGGGCGGCGAACGTTTTTACAATCGGTTATTGTCAATGCGCTCCGATTGAGAAATTTGAAATTGTAGGCAGGATGAAAAGTGAAAAATACATTCCGGCATTGAGCTACGATTGGCTTACTCCTTTTTACGATCCGATCGTAAGGCTGACAACTCGCGAAAGAATCTTTAAGACGGCACTCGTCAATCAGTCGAATATCAAAGCCGGCCATCATGTCCTGGATCTCGCCTGCGGCACGGGCACTTTGACGATGATGTTAAAGGAAAGGTCACCGAATGCCGAAATCATCGGAATTGACGGTGACGCAAAAATACTACAGATAGCAAAAGAGAAAGCGAACCAACTCGATCTGGAGATACGGTTTGACGAAGGAATGGCTTTTAGTTTGCCCTACCCGGACGAGTCCTTTGACCGTGTGGTCTCGAGCCTTTTCTTTCACCATTTGACCAGGGAAAACAAGCTGAAAACGCTATACGAGGTGAAGCGTGTTTTAAAGCCGCAAGGCTCATTGCACGTCGCCGATTGGGGCATGGCGGCAAATCCGATGATGAAGCTTATGTCGAGGGTCATCCAATTTCTGGATGGTTTTGAAACGACGGCGGACAGCTTTGGAGGGATGTTGCCGGAGTTCTTGACGGAAGCAGAGTTCAATGCCGTTGAGGAGACAGGATCGTTCAATACGCTGTTCGGTACACTTCGCTTGCACGAAGCGTTCAAAAAACAGAAAGGGGATTCGAATGGGAATACTTTTTGACTGCGTACCTGATTCTCATGTCTCAGCGGCCAAGGCTAATATTTGAGTTAAGGTAGATAGGAGAATCCAAATGAAAAAACAAACGATCCTTGCAATTATTTTGTCGCTGTCCGTGGTCGCCTCAGTTTTCGCGCACGACCTTTTTCTGAAGACGGACAGCTTTTTCTTGAAACCGCACTCCAAGTTCACCATCAAAATTATGAACGGAACTTTTCAGGAAAGTGAAGGAGCCGTCTCTTATGCCCGTCTGAACGACGTGAGCATGGTTTCGGATGGAAAAAAAGTTCACCTCCAGGAAACCGATTTTACAAAAAACGAAACGACGGCTTTTATGAACCTGACGACCGGAGCCGCCGGAACGTACGTTGTGGGGCTATCAACCAAATCGCGCGAGATCGCTCTTAAGGCTGCGGACTTTAACGAGTATCTAAAAGAAGACGGTTTACCGGATACTCTGGAAGAACGGCGGAAAACCGGCGAACTCGAAAAAGATGCGAAAGAGCGTTACGCCAAACACGTCAAGGCAATCCTGCAGGTCGGAAAAAAGCAGACTGACGATTACAAAACAGTTCTGGGCTATCCGGTCGAACTCGTCCCACAACAAAATCCTTATAAGCTCAAGAAGGGCGATACGATTGAGATCTTATGTTTGAAGGATGGTGGACCGCTGGTCGGGCAAGTGGTGCTCGCGGGGCGCGAGGCAAATGGCAAAATGATCGTCACCCCCGACCTTCGAAGCGACAAAAACGGGATGGTAAAACTCCGTCTCGACGGCGCGGGAAAATGGTACGTCAAATTTATCAACATGGCCAAGCTGGACGACCCGGATTTGAACTACGAATCAAAATGGACAACGCTCACTTTTGAGATTAGATAGCCGACGGCGTCTAGGAACCTCTGCTGAAGAAGGAGATGAAAAACGAGCAGTATGAAGTTTTTCAAAGAATATAAAGAAATCTGGTTTGGGATCGGGCTGGGCGCGTTAGCTTGGGTGATCGACGCCGTGATGCACGTCGAGTTAGGATCGGATGTTCACGCGGGTAGTCTATGGCAGGAAATATTCGCCCCGCATCCGACCACTCTGGTTTTTCGTGGATTCTATTTTGTGATCGCAGTTGCGTTCGGCGTCTTCTTGTGGCGGACCAACTGGCGTGAGCGCCAACTTCGGGCGCTCGAGCATGCCGTGATAGCCTTCCAGCGGCAACTCGACGCGCCCGCGTTGAGAATTGTCGGGACGATCCGAGGGTTGCAGAGCCGGAACTCCGTAAGGCTGGATGAAATTGCTACTCAACTCGCCGCAGAAATAAACACGGATGCCCTGCTCATAGACGAGCTTGCAAAACGATACTTGGAATTTGGCCGCTTGGTTCAAGACGGCGACACCGCTGGGGCCATCGAAACACTCCAGTCGATCGAAACATGGCTGGCCGAGCGGAACGTAGCCGCCAAATTGTGAAAACTTCTCTTTCCAAAACCATCTTAATTGCGGACGACGATGAAAACTTGCGGCGCGTTCTCGAGTTTCAGCTCCAGGAGGCAGGGTATAAAGTTCTATCCGCAAACGACGGTTCGGCAGCTCTTGACGTGTTTGCGGCGAACGAAGTCGATAGCGTTATCACGGATCTGCGGATGCCAAAGATCTCAGGTTTGGAACTCCTGGAAAAAATCAAAGCTCTAGATGCTGAGATGCCGGTCATTGTCGTCACGGCCTTCGGCGAAGTGGAAACTGCCGTCGCAGCCGTAAAGGCCGGAGCATTCGACTATATTACAAAGCCATTTAACCGTGACGAGATATTGCTCACACTTGAGCGGGCTTTGACTTTTGTTCAGACTAAGAACGAGAATCGGCAGCTGCGCGAGTTAGTCGATCGGGAGTTTCGACTCGAAAGTGTTATCGGCGATTCGTCGGGTATGCAAGAGGTGCTGAATGTTGTTGGCCGCGTCTCCCGTTCGGACGCGACGGTACTGATCAACGGCGAGAGCGGCACAGGAAAAGAACTCATTGCCAAGGGCATTCACTTTTCCGGAAAACGCAAAGCAGCTCCTTTTATTCCGGTCAACTGCGCGGCTATTCCCGAGAGTTTGATCGAAGCGGAGCTGTTCGGATTTAGGCGCGGAAGCTTTACAGGCGCAACGGCAGACACAAAAGGAAAGTTTGAACACGCTACCGGCGGAACGATCTTTCTCGATGAGATCAGCCAGATGCCACTTGCGTTGCAGCCCACGCTGCTTCGTGTTCTGCAGGAACAAGAAGTAGTTAGGATTGGCGAGAGCCTTCCCCGCAAGATCGACGTGCGGATAATTGCGGCCACGAACCAAAATCTCGAAAAAATGGTGGAGCAGGGATCCTTTCGCGAAGATCTTTATTTCCGCCTCGCCGTCGTCCCGGTGAGCATTCCGCCGCTTCGAACACGCCGCGAAGATATCCCGCTGCTTATCAATCACTTTTTTCGCCGGGCAAAAGCAAAGCACGGTTTTGAGAATTTGAAAATGACGCGCGAAGTTAGCGCGGCTTTATCGAATTACTTATTTCCCGGGAATGTCCGTGAGCTGGAAAATCTCATTGAAAGAATGGTGGTGCTCTCGGATGAAAATAGTCTGACGCCGGCAGATGTGCCGGAGTATGTCACCAAGCCAACTCAAATATTCGGCAACGTTAAATTCGAGCTCCCGGCGCAAGGCATTTCGCTCGAAGAAGTGGAGAGCGAGATCATTCGCTACGCCCTCGCTATGCAAAACGGGAATCAATCGCAGACGGCGCGTTATCTGGGTATCACCCGCAGTGCTTTGATCTACCGAATGCAGAAGTTCGGGTTAGATGAATAAAAGAAACAGCCCGCTAGCCATACTTGGTCTCTCCGGTGCGATCCTTGCAATTTCGACGCTTCACTTCCTCACGCCTGTCGAGGATTTGATCTTCCACCAGATCTATCAGCGCCTCTATTACATTCCGATAATTCTGGCGGCTCTTTGGTACGGCTGGCGGGGCGGACTTGGAGCGGCCGGTTTGGCAAGCCTTTCATACATACCGCATATCGCTCTTCACTGGCAGCATCAAAACTATGATTATGCTCTCAACCAATATGCCGAGATCACATTATTTTTCGTTATCGGTGCCGTGACCGGCTGGTTAGGGGACCAGAAACGCAGAGAGTATGAACGGGCCGAGCGTATCCACGCTGAACTTCAGAACGCTTACGGCGAATTGAGGGAAACTGTTGGCCAGCTTCTGCAAGCAGAACGACTCTCCTCGATTGCCGAGATCGCATCCGGCGTTGTTCACGAAGTGAGAAACCCGCTTGGAGCTATCAAAGGCGCTGTGGAGATTCTGGAGGACGAAATCGCCGAAGACAGCCCGCGGCGCGAGTTTGTCCGTATAGCCAAGATCGAGATTGAAAGGATCGACAAGCTGGTTGGCGAGTTTGTGCGCTTTGCTCGACCACCGAACCTTTCCAAAACGTCCGCCAACATCAACGAGCTGACCAAATCGGTGGTCGTCCTACTCCAGCAGCAGGCAGCCGCGCTTGGGATACGGCTTGAGTGTGACCTCCCTGAGGACATCCCCAACGTCGAGCTCGATCTCGAGCAGATCGAGCAGGTCCTTCTTAATCTCGCCTTGAATGCGTTCGATGCCATCCCAACCGGAGGCACCGTAATGTTCAGGACGCTTCACGACGACGCAAACGTGATCGTCGAGGTCGAGGATACCGGGGGCGGTATAGCGCCTGACGCCCTGGAACGTATTTTCGATCCGTTCTTTACGACGAAGGATAAAGGCTCCGGACTCGGGCTCTCAATAGCATATAAAATAATCACCCAGCACGAAGGGAAGCTTTTCGCGGAGAATACTGAACAGGGAGCGCTTTTTCGGCTGGTTCTTCCAAAAGCGCAGAAATAATTCTTGTTGTTGTTTCGAACTAAGAAATTAAATCGCAAAACATTCGAGATGCGACCGTCGTTAGTCGTAAGGAAGACAACTTAGGTTTCCTACCGAACGAATAATGGGCATTTGACTCGAATGTAAGGCGAGTTCGATTCGATCAAATGGGCATGGATAAAAGTCCGCACGCCCGTGACAAGCTAAACAAGATCGATCTCCCAAATCTGAGTCAGGCAATCATGATCAGACGGCGCACCCGCGCATCCTGAACGGATTATCCGACCGCGCGAACACCGATGCTTCGCCGAAGCAGTCGAACGCAGTTGAATAATTTTGATAATTTGATCGATCCGGTTTTCGCGATCAGGAGGAACTAAATGCCGAAAATGGAGAAGAACACATCGCTGTTGAAAGTCGAAGTTAGAAACGCTAAAGGTGACGTTGTCGAAAATGCAAAAGTCTCGCTTCGCCCAAGCCAGAAAGCAAAAGTCATCGAGACGAAGTTTGATAAGAACACCGCGACATACGTCGCAAAGAACGTCCCGGTCGGATCTGTTGAGATCGATGTCAAGCACAGCCGTTTGCAAGGACAAACCCGCGAAGTAACCTTGGGCCCAAGCGGCGGTACCGAGCTGTTTGTACTCGGCGAAAAAGGGGCCAAGACGTACTTTCGAGAAAAAGTGCGCGTTCCCGTCGATGCGGAACCCGACCTTTTTGCGATCACCATTGCACGCAATTCGCGGACCGATACGAAATTTCACGAAAGCCTCGTGAAGCAGATGAAACTCGAACGCATTGAGGCACCACCGCTCGCCGAAAAAGCGGGTGTGCGTCTCTTTCGCGCAAAGCGGGCGAATCTGGAAGAAACTCTTAAGCGGCTTGGCGAAAACGAGCGGATCGAACACGCCGGTGCCGTAGTTTCGATGCGCGAAAAAGGCTTCAGCTATTTGACGGGCGAAGTGGTCGTTCAATTTCGGGGACCTCGTACCGAAGAAGTGAGGCGGATCGCGAAACAGCACGGCTTCACGCTTGTCCGCGAGCTGGTCTATGCGCCGGCCACATATGTACTCCGTTGGGGACGGCCTGCGACGCTGGCCATTCTTGATACTATCGAGAAGCTAGCCACACGGGACGACGTCGAATGGGCCGAGCCGAGCCTCGCTGTGACGCCAGAGCTCGACGCAATCATTCCAACCGATTTTCTCTGGCCGGGACTGTGGGACCGCCAACTGATTGGTGTGCAGGATGCCTGGCAAAGCCTCCAGGATGCGGGCCTCGATGCCTTCGGAGATCCGGACATCTTGCTCGCGGTCTGGGATTCCGGAGTGCAGTCGGCGGCCGCAGTCCCGACCAACGCAGACTTCCAGGGAACAGTGAGCAACGGTGGTCCAAAAGTTGTCGCGACATATGATTTCGAAAACATGGTCGCCAACAATGACAACCCATGGGACAATCACGGGTCCGGGGTCGCGGGTGTATCGGTCGCGATGGCCAATAACGCCGCTCCAATTCCCGGCCCGGCGTACGGAGTCGTAGGCAGTGCCCCTAATGTTCAGATCATGACACTCGTGGGCCGGATTCCGTACATCGACATTGAGGTCGCCGACCAATACATCTGGATGGCGGGCTTCGATCCGCAAAGCCCGATCGCCGGGTTCCCGGCGCCGCCACCACGCGGCGCGGACGTCATCACCTGCAGTCTTACGCCCGGTGCCGGAGCTCCGCTGTCGGGAACCGCCCGGGCTGCGTTGGATTTCGTGACAACCTTCGGCCGCGGCGGCAAAGGCACGATGTGCTTTTTCTCGACCGGCAACGCGAATCAAAACAACGTTACCTCTAGGCCGTGGGGCGCATACGAGAAGAGTTTCGCGATTGCCGGCACGTCGTTCGCGGACGACGGCGTCACCGAGATCCGCGCTCCATTTTCCGGTTGGGGTCAGATCGCGCTCAGTTCCCCTACACAGGATCAGCTAGGTACTGTCCATAATCCGCCCACCGGATTTATGCCTTGGTCCGCCCACCACCTGGGCGCCGGCAATATGATCAGCTTCGCTCAGACCGAGACCACGTTGACGGCAGCCGCCGTCGCCGGAGCAAATGTAGTGACAGTCAGCAGCGTGGCGGGATTCGTAGTGGGCGCGGCGATCCACATCGGAGTGATCGGCGCTTGGGGGAGTGAGCCGTCCAGGATCATTTCGGTCAATGTCGGGACGAATCAGCTGACGCTTAATGCAGGGCTCTTGAATCCCCATGCCAACGGTGACGCCGTGCAAACCGGACCCGCAAATCACAGAAACAACTTCGGCGGCACCTCGTCAGCGACACCGCTGTGCGCGGGCGTCGGAGCACTCGTCCTATCGGCTAATCCGTCACTGACATATATCGAGGCCCGCCAGATCTTGCGCGATACGACGGTGAAGTTCGATCTTGCGAACACCGACCCGGTGGGCCAGTGGCTCGACGCAAACGGCGACCCCTCGGTAACGAGCGGGCTTCCGGCCGTCCGGAGCGGTTGGTATGGCTACGGTCGCGTGAATGCGGCTGCGGCGGTGGCTACCGCGGTCACGTTCGGCTTAACCCGCGATCTGGTCATTCGCGACAATCTGGCCGACACCGGTGCCGTCGCAACTCCGGGCGCATTCTGGAACAGTCCTGACATCTGGTGCAGGCGAAATGCTCCAGCGGCCGATCCCGGTGCAGTGCCGGCGAATTACGCGACGGCCGGTCCGCACGAAGATCCGATGCGGAGTCAGCCAAATTGGGTTTACGCCAGGGTGCGCAACAACGGCACCGCGCCTTCACTCGATGCCTGGGTCCGGCTTTCGATAACGCATTGGCCGGGACTGGAGTTCACGTATCCGGCGTCCTTCCAGCCGTTGACCGGCCCCGGCGATCCGCTGCCGTCACCCATGACGCCCGGAACTTATTTCATCGGCGAAGTGAAAGTGACAGGCATTCCGGCAGGCGGCGAGCAGATCGTTAATGTCCAGTGGCCGGCAGCTCTCATACCCCCGGTTACCGTGGGTGGCGTGAATTGGCATCCGTGCCTCCTCGCCGAAATAACTCCGCACGACGGCCCGACTCCGACCGGCAACCGTGTGTGGGACGACAACAACCTCGCGCAAAAGAACATCTCGATCGTCGGGACGGACGCCGGAAGTGACTTCGCGTTCGCAACCGTGATTGGTCATCAGGACAACCTCGCCGACTATCTGTGGGTGGAGATCCATCGTGGCCGGCTGCCGGCCGAGGTCAGGCTGTACGTTGACTTGATGGATCCGCTGCTCAGAAGAAAGCTGCGGAGTTTCGACGAGAAATGGAAGCCGCAGCCGCGGCCCGAGTGCGACGAAAGAGGCGGGCTGGCCGTTGCGACACATTTGAAACAGCGGCTGAATCGGCAAGGTTGGACGATCGGATGGCACGATGGGCGCGAGGTCGTCTTTCTTAAGCCACAGCCGCGGGTACGTATACCGGTCGCCGGCGGCGCCGGCCACATGAGTTCGCTCGTAGTCGGCGGCATCGTCGGCCGAGGAGCAAAGGCCGGAACTTATGAGGTCGTGCTGATCCAGCGACAGCCGGACGGCGAGCTCAGCGGATCCGCCGCTCTGATGTTGAAAATCGGCAAGTAGCCCTTTTTCGCCGACGCCGGGCGTGGCTGACAAATCCACGTCCGGTCCCGGCCGTTACCCGAAGCTTGTTATCGAATCGATTATTTGAAGAATCACGATGATCGCTCAAGCGATCAAGGAGGCATCATGAAGAGTTCTTCTAACCTGGTCATAGAGGGAGTAGTTCTAGCCGAGCCTGGCGGGGGCCCGGTTGCCGGCGTCGTAGTAACCGCACGATCGGCGAAATCCAAGCGATCAGCCGCACGGAGTACGAGTGACTCACTCGGGCGGTTCACGATGTCGCTTGCGGTTGGAACAGGTGTGACGCTCACAAGCACCGAGCGGTTGATTTTCGCGGTCAGCCGATCTTCGGAAGGTCGACCATTTCACTCTTTCGATCCGATCGGTCTATCAAAACTCGGGGGGCAACCTTTGCGCCTCGAGATACCGGAACATGTAATGGTCCGGTCGTTTGGGAAGCCGGAGGTTGAGATCCTGCTAGATGGAAATCCCGGCCGACGGATAAGCGTCGGCCAATCGATCGCGATCCGGGGACGTCAGCTTCGGCCAGCGTCAACCTACCAACTGTCGTTCTCGATCGGCCGAGGCTCAAAAGCCAGGGGCTTCGATCAAAGCGTCGCGACTGATGCATTCGGGCGTGTCGAACGCACGGTCGTTTGGCCGCAGTTCGGTCTTTCCAGCCTCGAAGAACTCAGAGAGCTGACGATTGCCGAAGCGCGAAAGGCGTACGGCGGCCAGACCGTTTCGTGGGAATTACGCGACGGCCGGCGGTCCGCGGCCAGTGGCAGTCTTAGTGTCGAGCGCAGCTCAAAAGAAGCGGTCGTATTCGTTTCGAATAAAAAAGGAGAGCTTCGGAATGCGATCGAAGCGGGACGAGATCCGCTCCTGCTCGCCGGCACCAACCTCCCGAAAGGAGATCTTCGAATCATTCTCCTTCCTCGTCGGGATGACTGGGTAATCGGCGACGAGATTCGTCCGGCGCGTGACGCGGCAGGCCGCGATCTGGCGTTCAACGTCACGACCGAGAATCCCGAGGGCACAATACGCGTAGCCTCGGCCGGACGCATACCGCCCGGGGCATACGATCTCGTTCTCCGGCCGATGCGTTACGGCTTTGAAGCAGACCAGATAATGCGGCTTCAGGATCGTGACATCGTCGTCGGCCGCGGCTTTACGGGCCTTGTTGTACGAGAAGATTTCTGGAAAGCGAAGCCGGTTCTTGGTGGCTGCGTCAACGCGTTTCCGATGAGCGGCAGTCCAGTTTCAGGTTCGCCGTACTTCCGCTACCGCGATACGTTTGCCGTCGGCGAAAACGTGTGGGCGGCAATGGACCCCGGAATCGTTATGCCGGGCCAGATCGGTAAGAAGATAGAGCTGAATGTCGTCGCGTCGAAGACAGCGGCTCAATGGGGAGCGAGCACAGCGCTTGCCCATGTCGCTCCGGTCGGCCCGCTGCAGCTTGTTCTTCAGAGCGGCTGTATCAACGCAAATAAACAGTTGATCTGGCCGAGTGCGAACCAGGTCGGAACGTTCGACATTGTTGCTGACTTTGGCAACAACGACCCGAACCCGGCGAGCTTTATGCCAGACGGAAACTTCAACACGCCGGTCGACATGATCGACGGGTATTTCGTTCCGGGTTTCCGGGTCGTGCCGGATCCGGGCACAATGAGCGAATGGGCAAATGTCGGAGCGTTCGCAATCGACTCGGCGTTCTTATCAGGCTTCGGGATAGGAGCCTCGATGACGGTGCAGGATGAGGACAACGCGTACTTCACGCCCGGCGGCTTCACGGCTGTCAGCGAATCGATACCGAGGCTCGCGATCGTCCGCTTTCCTGCCGATGTTGCGGGAGCGACACAGCCGTCCCAGATAAGTGCGGTCAGGCCGAACTACCCGCTGTTCGTAGTAGTCCACGGCAACGGACATACCTACACGAACTACGCATTCCTGCTCGAACACATGGCTCGCAACGGCTTCATTTCCGTTTCGATCCATTTGACGTCGAACCGTAAAGGGCTCGGTCGGGCAAATGCATTCTTCGATCACATCAACACGATCAATACCGTCTTTGGATCGTCCGTTCAAAACAATGTCGCCGTGCTCGGGCACAGCCGCGGCGGTGAAGCAGTGTTCAAGATCGCCCGCCTGAACGAATCACTCGCACTCGGCATCGGCGTCAATGCGCTTATCGCCCTCGGGCCGACCGATCAATACGGCCGTGAGACGATCACCGGCACGACCGCAAAACCTGTGTTCGTTCTCTACGGCGCCAAAGACGACGACGTCTCTGGCTGGCCGCCCTACGCCGGATACAACGTGCGACAGTCGGGCTTCACTCTCTACGACCGCTTCGATGGAAAGGAAAAATCGATGGCGTTCGTTTACAACGCTACACACAATGGATTCGTTACGCACAACGAGGCCTTCGGCGCTCCGCCCGTTCCACCCCTGATGACCGTCCCGGACCAACAGAAGATCCTGCTTGCATACTGCAATGCGTTCTGCCGAATGCATGTCCAGGGCGAACCACAGTGGCGCGGTATGTTCACCGGCGAATGGACCCCGCCTACCGTTTCGGCGACGGGTGCGGTAATAACAATGCAATTTCGCGATCCGACACGGCGCACATTGGATGAGTTCGAAGGGCCGCACGCCGCAGGCGACTGGCAGACCAGTACCATAGGGGCCCCCGTCGTGCAGTCCGGATTGCCTTCGGACCCGGTCGAAACTCAGCTTTACCCGCAGGACAATCAGTCCCCGCACGACACCGGCGGGCTTCGCGTGACGTGGAACAGCAACGGCGATCAGCTTGTGTTCGACATTCCAGCCGCACAGCGGAATGTGACCGGTTTCTCGCACCTTCAGGTGCGGCTTGGCAAGGTCGTCAACAGTGCGTCGAATCCGGCCGGTGCACAGAATTTCCGGATCGCATTGCGTGACGGCGCCGGCAACGAGCGGCTGATCCGAGCCTCCGCGTTCGGAGGTGTGCCCGAATCTGCCGCCGGAAATGAGGTCGGCAATAACAAGTCTTCACTCTCGACACTTCGGATCCCGCTGACGGCTTACACCGTCGTCTGCGCGGGAGCAGTGCAAGTCGACCTGACGGACGTCGTCCAGGCGAAGCTTGTCTTTTCCGAGATCGCTACGGGCGAGATCGCCGTCGACGAACTCGAGTTCACGAATTAGGAGGTGCAATATGGTTGAGTTCATATACCAGAGACCTATGGAGCTACAGATCACCGCGGATGAAGTGCTCCGGGGAGTCGGCAAGCGGCCGCACCTGACACTCAGAATTGCGATACGCGGCGGTTTATTCCCGCTGCGCGCCCTGGAGCTGTTTGCCCGCATCGGATCTACCGATCGGCCGGTGCGGGCGCTGCTTGCGGAGGTTGATGATGACGAGCGCGGAATGCGCGCGTATTTCGCGACCGATGTGCCGATGCGCGGAACGCTGACGGTCGGCTACGGCTCCGAGGTAACCGCCACAATCCCGCTCGACAAGGTGAAGCTAAAACCGACCCGACTTGATGAGGCGAAGATAAAGGGCGCATTTCATCGCGTCACGCTTGACGATCTCGGTGCATTCAAGCGTCACCGATAGACGCGAACAAAGGCCGGTTGATGTACCTGAACAACTGGCCGGGTCAGGCGGCGCGGCCCGACGCCTGACTCGACCAAAGGAGGGCTTTATGGCTACCTTTCACTGTCGAGTTGACGCTACCACGGCTGCGACCGCCATTCTGCAATACTTGGACGCGATCGGCGTCGTTACCGCGGATCATACGGTCGTCGCGGACGGTCAATATTCACTGACGCTTACAGACGCCGAGATCAAGACTGTCGAAGATCACGGCCTCAAGGTAAAGCGCGGAGAGATGCTGCGAACTCGCAACGATCGCTCCGATGTCGGCAACGCAGACGGCCCCGCGGTGGATCTGTTGACCGGTTTCGTAACCGGTTACATGGACGCGGTCCAGGTGGCGAGCAGGATCACATCGATCGCTGCGGCGTTCCCCGCGCTGTGCACCGTCATTAATCTTCCGTGGGCGACCAGCGGCTATGACGGTGCGTTACCCGGGGCGAGCGGTCCGGCAACGGTCCGTGGACTTCGAATCACCGACAACCCAGGCATCCGATCCCGTCCCGGATTTCTCCTGATCGGCGGCACCCACGCCCGGGAATGGATGAATCCGATAATTGCGCTCGAGTTTGCCGAGCAATTGCTCCACAATGTCGATCCGGCGAGTGTCGATCCGGAAGTGATGGCAACGACGCGGCTGGTAACCGAAGGCGACATCCTGATCGTGCCAGTGATGAATCCCGATGGCCTTACATTCTCGATCCACGACGATGCCGGCTGGCGTAAGAACCGGCGTCCGAATGCCGGGTCGCCGGCGTGCCCGGGCGTCGACAACAATCGGAACTACGAAGTCTACTTTGGCGGAGCCGGCTCGTCCGCCTCCCCGTGTGCCGAATCGTTTCGCGGCGGCAGCGCCCTTTCGGAAAGCGAAGGCAAGAATATCCGCTGGCTCCTGGAAGAGTTCCCGAACATTCTCGTCGGGGTGGACGCGCATTCGTTCGGCCAACAGATCCTAAGGCCGGGTCCCGCCGGCGGTTCGTTCATCTCGTCACTTCCGGTTTCGGCGGAGGACGATGCGATCTACACGGGGCTCGAAACTACGCTTCGAAATGCGATCGCCGCCGTCAACGGCAACACTTATTCGGTCGGTTCGACGAGCAATCATGCCGGGACTTCCGACGAATATATGTTCTTTGCCCACCGGGTATTTGGCTTCAACACCGAGTGCGGCACCTCGTTTCAGCCTGCGTGGGCAGCCGCGGTGCCGGTCATTAACGAGGTCGTCACCGGGCTTCGGGCGCTTGCGGTCGCAACACTCGACCTCGTGCTGACGACACCGACACCTCTTCGGCTGGTGCAGTGCATCGATCGGACGGGAAGCATGATCGCGTTCGGTTACGATGGGGCCGCACGGTCGAACGCGAAACGTTTCGTCGACCTGATGTCGCTCGGCGACTCCACCGGAATAGTTTCGTTTGCAGACCCGTCACCCGATCCCGCGGCGACGCCCGTCGCCAATCGTTCGAGGGAGGAATTTCCTCTCACGCTCCTTGACGATCCCGGCGACGCCGCTGTCGCACGGGCGGCGATCGACGCCATCTCGTTCGGTGGATGGACGCCGATCGGGGCCGGACTACAGCGCTCCGCGTCGATGCTGACGGGCTCTGCCGCACCGCGTGCCATACTTCTTATCTCGGACGGATACGAAAATCGGGATCCGACGGTCTCGTCGGTTCTCTCGACCTGGCCGACCGATCTGCGCGTTTTCACGATCGCATTGGGTCCCGCGGCGGATGCGATGCTCCTGCAGCAGATCGCGACCCAGACCGGTGGGATATTTCAATCGAGTCCGACCGCCCTCGATCTGCACCTGATCTACAACCAGATGCGTGCGGATATTACTGACGAGGGGCTGGCAATGAATGACGCAATACCGGCGGGCGAGGAGGAATATGAAGACAGCGCTCTGATCGAACCGGGCGCCGACTGGCTCACGATCGGCGTTTCGACGATAGATCGGCTAAGTCCCTCGACGACGATTCTTTCGCCTTCGGGACGTATCGTTTCGGCAAAGGACTTCGGGGTTCGAGTCGTGCATGGCGAAGGCTACACTTTTTGTCGTATTGCCCGTCCTTCGCCGGGCCGGTGGCGGATATGTACAAGAAAGATGAGGTCGGCCGGTGCGATAGCTGCGTTCGTAAGTTCGCCGTTGCGCGTCAACGTGATGTTTCCCCGCCGGCAGAAATCAAATGCCGAGCTCGTCACCGATATCCGTGCGCTATTTGGTCGTGTTCAGATCGCCGCCCCCCGATCCTCGATCAAGATGAGTACGATCCCGCACATGGCCCTTCCAAAAGAAAAAATTCAGAGCGCGACAGCCGGATGGGCGGATTCCCTTCCGCGCGAGGCTCTGGCTTCAATTGCCGATCGGGTCAAACCCGTACACCAATCCGGCTGCACTGCCGGAAAACTCAGGGTTCGCCGGGGGACGTCCCGACTCGATCTCAAGATCAGTGGAGAACTTCCGGGCGGCGCTCCTTTTCAGCGGGTGATCACTCGCACCCTGTGTCTCGCGTAATCGGTTTTCGGCGCCACGACGCGAACTCCAAACGCGCAGCGAGCGTTGGTGCCTTGGTCGCTAAACGATTTCGTGCTTCCTCGTTAAGAATCGAACTTGAGCCGGTGAAAAGATGGAAACCCGCGGCCTAGATGATTAGAAATTAATTTTGAATCAGATGAACTGAGTCTGGCGAAAGTCTCACAGACGGATATTTGCTGAGTTTCCATAGGTCGGGGTCACTCAGGATCACCAAAAGTTTAAGGAGTCGTACAATATTTACTGGAGCCGGTGATAGCGTAACTTCCCGTCAAGCGCACAGTTCTAAGGTAGAGTTCCGGATTCTTATTTCTTTCCCCAAATTATCCAACCGAGCAAAACGCCGAGTCCGAGAAAAAGCAGGGTCGGAAACCACATCCAATTGTTTCCTCCCATCATCCCACCGGCCGTTGTTCCGCTGCCAGCCGTTCCGCCGCCCATCATCCCGCCGCCCATATTAAAGCCGGTCGCCATTCCGCCACCGAAGATCAAAAAAAGTACTACAACCACAACAAACGCCACTACGAGAAGTGTTTTGTTCTTGTCGTCCATAAAATTATCCTCCTTACGAAACTAGTTATGCGGGTGTTCCGCGACACTCCGATTTTATGCCTGTACGCGGTAGTTGATCATCATGCCCGCGTCTTCGTGTTCGAGATTGTGACAATGGAACACGTAGTCCTGGCTGCCGGGAAAATCATGAGCAAAATCGACAGCGACATTCACCGTTTCTCCCGGCCACACCAATACGGTGTCCTTCCAGCCCAGATCGCTCACCGTCCGGCCGCGGTCGAAACGCCCGCCCGCCGACATCTGGCTCGGACTGTTCAGACGTTCAACGACCTGAAACGAGAAACCATGGATGTGCATCGGGTGCGGCATGCTCTGCGTCGGATTGCTGATGCTCCATATTTCGACCGCTCCGCGCTTTACCTCGAGAGAAATTTCGTCCATGCGGTAGCTTCGGCCGTTGATGAGGAAGCGCATGTGATCCATCGACAGTTCGATCTTACGTTTTGGGACACCTTCGCTGCGGATCGCGATAACTTTGGAAAGCACTTCGGGCGGTGTCGCGGCGACGCGTTTCCCGTCCGTCACGGTCAGTTTCAAAATATTGAACTCCGCTCCCAGCGGCAGACGCGACGAAGTCATCCCACCCATCATTCCTCCCGTTCCACCCATGCCGGAGCCTTCGTTTTCCATTGGATCGAAAGCCAGGCTTTTTAGGAAAACCGTGTCACCCGATTGAATTTGGCCGGCGTCGAAGAGCACGTCCAGCCGTTCGCCGGGTGCAAGAAATGCCTCGCTGACGGAATAGGGTCGGTCGAGCAATCCGCCGTCTGTGCCGATGACCGAGAAATTCAGCGATGTCTTGGCCTTGTGAAAGGCAAGACGGTAAATACGAGAATTTGAGCCGTTGAGCAGCCGGAACCGGTAGATGCGCGGGGTGACCGTCAGATACGCGTTGGGAGTAAGGTTTGCAAGAATGACGTCGCCCAGCCAGCCCATCATCGAGTCGCCCATGTTCGGTTGGTACAGCATCTTTCCCGCCGCGTCGAACCGTTTGTCCTGGATGACTATTGGAATATCAGTTTCGCCAAGCCGCAGATCGAGAGCCTTTCTCAACCTACGCTGGTCCTCATCCTCCACCAGGAAGAAACTCGCGAGGCCGCCGTAGGCCTGTTCGGCCGTCAGTTCGTGGGCATGCGAGTGGTACCAGTAAGTACCGCCGCGATTGTTCACGGTGAAATCGTATTCGTATCGGCTGTCGGGAGCGATCGAACTCGCCGGACCGCCATCCATGGCAGCCGACGTGTGCAGCCCGTGCCAGTGAATGATGGTTGGATCCGCCAACTGGTTGTGCAACGTGGCCTGAAAACGGGATCCACTTTCAATGCGCAGAATTGGGTTCTGGTAGTCCTTGCCCGCCTGTTCGGTCTGGTAGAGCAGGAACGGCGACGCTTGACCTTTAAGGATCGGAAAACTCGCGGCGGTTGCATTTATCTGCAACGGTCCACCGACGTCCAGCACGCCAAACGGCCCGCTGTCGCCCGGGATGAAGAGCTTTTGCTGGAAGTTTTCTTCACTGATCGGATCGAACTCATAGGAACCGAGCGGCTCCCCAGTCGATTGATCAACACGACGCCCACCAACAAAACTACATGCGGAGCCGCCGGCACCTAGTAAAGCCGCCATCCCCGATATCTGCAAAAACCTTCTTCTGTCCATCATAGATATCCGATTCGACGCATAAGGTCCCCTTGAAGATAAACCAGTAGTTAGACGAGCATTTACCTAGCCTTGTCAACTATCTTGGATGGGCTTCCTCAATTTCTTTGGCTACTTCAAGTGATGCGGCATCCCGAAATGAAGCCGACAGCATTTGCCTTGACTACACAATACGCGCACTACACCGAATCTTAACGTACAAACCTAGATAACCAAGAAACCGGATGACTGTCTGTACTCAAGCGCACGGATAATTAATAACGTTCAGGCTAGTCTTATACTGGTTCTAATTATATTTTTACTGGGCGGGAACGCTCCTTGCGATTTTCCGGCCACCCGCTGAGAAAACATAGGAGAACAAAATGAGTTGTTGTGGAGATGTAATGGAAGAGGTTGCGGCCGAATCGTGCTGTA
>JBDTWZ010000050.1:0-18362 GCA_040006435.1 Acidobacteriota bacterium | reverse complement strand
GAGACAGGAGACAGGAGACAGGAGACAGGAGACAGGAGACAGGAGACAGGAGACAAGAGTCTCAAAACCAGCAACGAGGAACTCGAAACCAGAAACGAGCACCTAGAAACCCGGAACTAACTTTTTCCTTTCTTCTTCACGGGTTTTGTTTCGGCGGGAAGGCTCGAAACCGAATCTAGGATTTCCCGGCACGATTCGATAGAGGTTAGGATAACTCCCTTGTCGCGCTCGTCCGTCGTTTTTTCGAGAGCTGACTGCAGCGCAGGGACGTACCGCGCAGCGGCAGAAGCGAGGGCTCGTACGGCTGCCGGAAAGAGGAGGCCTTCTGTCTTGTTTTGCGTAAGCGTTTTTTCATTGTGCTCGGACACGTCGTCGATGTCGTCGATCGCCTTCTGCAAGAGCTGTCGAACGTCGGACAAAAGGGCGGAACGCGATGCGGCGGGCAATTCGCCCCACAACCCTTCATCCTTCTGAGATTGTTTCCAGCCACCAACGTCTATGCCGAGTGCGGTAAATCGCCGGTCGATCATCTTCGTCAAAACGTCCATGCGCTTGTCGATGTCCTGGTTGTCTCGAACCAGCTCGATCTCCGCTTCCGTCATGTAATCGCGTCGCTGGGCGAATGAAGGCAAAGCGGAACATAAGACCAATGTCGCTAAGAAAACGGTAATTAAGGCGGTGTGTCTGCGCATAAAAATTCAGGCGGGTTTCTTGTCCGGTAGAACGGTGTCATCGAACAGGGGCTCGACGGCTTTTGCCCGAGCCAATCGCAAATTCTTGATCAGGTTCCGAACATACTGCTCATATCTGGTCGGGACGTCATGATGGATCATCTGGAGCCGAGGGGTGAATCCGCGAAGTCCGATCTCAAGACGCTTGAAGTTATTCAGGACCTTGTGGTTGTCCTTATCGCTTTTGTCCAGAAAATCGAGCATGTTGTCCATCAGCCCGTGAAATCCACCAAGCTGTGTGAACATCTCGTCGTAATTTTCCGACATATGAAATTTCTCGGCCTGCTTCAATCGCCCGTCCATCAGTTCGAGCGCAAGTTTCGTTCGCCGTTTGACCTCGCTTTCGGCCCCGAGCTTAGACCTTTCCTCCTGGCTGAGAAGTTTTAATGGCGGTGGTGCGAGATTGTCTTCGATCACCCCCTGCCCGAATGCGACAGCAGATCCGGCCAGGATCAAGATGAACGCGGGAAGTGTCCGCCAGAGCGAATGACAGCAGATCGGCGACGACTTTTTCGAGCGGCTACCCACGTTTCTTACCTTTCCCTTCTTTTATAAATTTTTGGACGACAGGTAGACGCAAATTAACTTTTTCGATCTCAAGTTTACTAGATTCCGGCTCGGCGAGGCGAAGAAATTGTTGATAGTTCGCTGCCGCATCTGGGAACTCGGCGAGTTGATCGTGGATGATCGCCAGAAAGTAATACGCAATGGGCCGTTCGGGTTGATGATCGGTTAGCCAACGGAATTCAACCTTCGCCTCGGGATAACGCTTCAGCTGAAACAGCGCCGTCGCCAGATTCGCCCGGGCAGTCGAATTCGAGGGTGCGATCGAAATCAATCTTCGGAGGACGATAACCGCCTCGTCGTAGCGCTTCGCCTGGACCAGCGCGGCGGCGTAGCCGACGACGGGCTGTACACTATTCGGGTCGGCCTCAGACGCACGTCGGCAATAATCAAGCGCCTTTGCAGGGTCACCGACGCGAAACGCAGTGCAGAGTTTAGCGAGGGCGACAGGGTTTTTCGGATCCGACGCAAGCTGCTTCTCCAGCACCGTGACGTCAGTCGTTGAGCCCGCGAGAATTTGATTCTTCAAATCGACGATCTCGACCCCCGGCTTAGCGATAGAGTCTAGTAATGTCAGCGCTTCGTGCGTTTTGCCTTGCGCCAGGAAAAGACGAGCCCGCAATCCGTCTGCCGATTCAGAGTGCGGAGCGATCGCTTCGAGTAGCCGGAGGAACACCTCCGCGGCGTCCGGGTCGTGCTCGAGCAGCGCAATGTCGACAGAGGTCGACAAAGCGAACTGAGATTTCGGATCAAGATCGAGAGCTCTTGCGGCGCTGGCCTTAGCATTCTTTCTATCCCCGACGGAGTTTTCGAGAGCAGCACGCGATGCCCAGATCGATGCGGTCGGATTAGCTTTCTCGGTGAGTGCCCGGAGTTTGATGAGAAGCTCAGTCAAAGCATGGGGCGACGCTTTTGTCTTTAGCCGAAGCTCGGTCATGGCAGCATAAGCGGGGAAGTTGAGATCGTCGATCTCGATCGCCTGGACAAGATATTTTTCTGCCTCCGCAAAATTATTCTTTCGGACGAGAACAGAGCCGAGGCTGGCGCGAGCAAGCGACCAGTCTTCACGCAGTTCGACCGCCTGTCGAAATGCGGATTCAGCCTCGTCCAATTTTGCGAGCGACTGATACGCATTTCCGCGCTGGAGCTGAGCTTCCGGAAAATCCGGAATGAGCTTGAGCGCTTTCTCGTAGTCCTCTATCGCCGTCCGGAAATCGTTTTTCTCGTGAGCGTCCTGCCCCTTGTTGAATAGAGCAACCGCCTCGCCGGAGACGTCTTCGTCGTCCTGCGCGACCACGTTTTGGTTCAGAGAAAGGACAAACAGAAGCAGGACCCACGGGAAGACCGCGTTCCGGTTACTTCGAAAGACAACATCAAGGAAGGTATAAAACATCTCACTCCGGGTGAACGACGCGATGTTATCATCGCGACTGAAAAAGTTCCGAACCTTATCGCGGACTTTTTGTTGCAAACGTTTGCGTTGCTCATTTCGCGTACGATAAGATTTCGCTTTATTAGTAGTTGATCGAGCACACTATTTAGCTTGGAAATGATCGAAAACGCGCTGGCCATTCACACATCTTCACCAACGAAATCTTCAAAGCAAAAGGAAACCGACCTGCGCCGTATGATGCACGAAATGAGATCGGTGTTGGTCGCGTACTCAGGCGGTGTTGACAGCTCTTACCTCGCACTCATCGCCACACAGGAACTAGCTAACGACGCCTTTTGCGTAATGGGGATTTCGGCGAGCGTTTCTGCCGTACAAAGAGCCGAAGGAGAAAGCGTTGCTGGAGCCTTCGGCTTTAATTTCGAAACACTTGAGACGTCGGAGCTCGAGGATTCGAACTATGTCTCGAACCCGACGAACCGCTGTTACTTCTGCAAGTCTGAGCTGTACGACAAATTGGCAGCGACAGCTGTTGAGCGAAATATTCGATTCGTTGCCGACGGCACGAATGCCGACGACGTTTTAGATCATCGGCCGGGCCGCTCCGCCGCAGCGGAACGAGCTGTGCGAAGCCCGCTTGCCGAGATCGGGTTCACAAAAGAAGATATTCGTGAGCTGAGCAGGGAACATGGACTCCCGACCTGGGACCGTCCCGCGAGTCCGTGTCTCTCCTCACGTATCGCGTACGGAGTTCCTGTCACGGTAGAGCGCCTAAGCCAGGTAGAGCGCGGCGAAGCTTATTTGCGGCATGAAGGATTTCGCGAATTTCGGGTTCGCGTTCACGGCGATCTCGCTCGTATTGAGATCGCGGCGGGTGAGATGGATCGTATCCTTAGTATAGGCGCGGTTGAGAAGCTCTCCTTAAAATTCAAGGCGCTGGGTTTTCGCTACGTCACTCTTGACCTCTCAGGCTTTCGGTCCGGAAATCTTAACGAGAGCAGTTTGATCAGAACTAAGTTGGAGAATTGAATAAAGATGGCAAATCCGATGGCAGACGAAATGCGGCGTTTCAAAGGGAGCGATGAAAAAAACCCCTTTGAAGCAATGAGCGAGCGCTTTGACCGCGCCGCTCAACTACTCGGGCTGGACCCCGATCTGTATGCCGTCATGCGAGTCCCAAGCCGTGAGCTCAAGGTTTATATTCCGGTACGGATGGATACCGGTCACATACAGGTTTTCGAAGGCTTTCGCGTCCAACACAACTTCGCACGCGGGCCCGCAAAAGGCGGGATCCGTTACGCACCCGACGTCTCACTTGACGAAGTAAAGGCATTGTCGGCGTGGATGACCTGGAAGTGTGCGGTCGTGAATGTCCCGTTCGGCGGCGCAAAGGGTGGAATTATCTGCAATCCTCAGCAGATGTCGATCGGAGAGCTGGAGCGTATGACACGCAGATATACGGCTGAGTTGATCGATTTCATTGGCCCCGACAAAGACGTTCCGGCGCCGGACATGAATACGAACGAGCAGACTATGGCGTGGATCATGGACACTTTCTCGATGCATGCTCGCCACACTGTAACGGCGGTCGTCACGGGAAAGCCGGTTGCCCTGGGCGGATCTCTTGGCCGACGCGAAGCGACCGGCCGCGGAGTTCTGTTCACCGCGAACGAAGCGATCAAACGGTTCAAGCTGACACCCGAGCAGACGTCTGTCGTAGTGCAAGGTTCCGGAAATGTGGGCGGTATCGGTGCCCAGTTGATGCACGAGCAGGGCTACAAGATCACGGCGATCTCGGACATCGGCAGCGGGATTTACAACGCGAAGGGGTTGGACATCCCGGCGGTTCTTGACTATCTGCAGAAAAATCGCTCGCTCGAAAATTATCCTGAGGCCGACCAGGTGGGAAACAAGGAACTTCTTGAGATCGAGTGCGACGTCTTAGCACCGTGTGCAACCGAGAACCAGATCACGTCTGAGAATGCCGACCGGATCAAATGTAAGATCCTCGCCGAAGGTGCGAATGGCCCGACGACGCCGAAGGCCGATAAGATCCTCCATGATAAGGGTATCTTCGTGATCCCGGACATCCTGGCAAATGCCGGCGGCGTGACTGTTTCATATTTTGAGTGGGTCCAGGACCGCATGGGCTATTTCTGGCAAGAAAGTGAGGTTAACGCCCGGCTAGAAGATAAGATGGTCGCAAGCTTCAATGAACTGTGCCATTATGCGGATAAACATGACGTCGACACTCGAACGGCGGCATATATGCTTGCCATTGATCGGGTCGCGTACGACACAAGGATGCGCGGCATTTACGCATAAAGAAAATTTGCGTAATTTATTAAAAATGCTTGATTTTAGGGAAAAGTTGCGTTAAGGTCTATGCAAGGGAAGGTAATGCCAAGTTACAGATTTCGTTGACTTTTGGTCAATGCGTTCTCAGAAATTTGCAAATATAGACTTATTTTTTGCGTGTGCGCTGGGTTTTGCGGCCTGTGGTTTGAAAGACTTTCAGCGTATGTAATAATTGAGTAGACTACTGAAATATTGCGGTAATTTTATTTTGTAGCTACAAATTGAAATTTAATTTTTTATTTTCGGCGGAGGAATATGATGAAACTCGCGTACAGAGTGTGTATCGCTACGCTGATTCTTATGACCTTTGTCTTTGCGGTATCCGCTCAGGACAAAGATCTAAGATCAGCGAAGGACGACAGAAATACGGCACCGACTCTCGTAGGCCCGACCGGGCTCTTTACCGTTTATGACGGCGACGTGTTGAGAAGAGGTGAGTTCACCTTTAGTGTGGCTTACAGCAACCGTGATCGGGATCCTGGAAATGTAGATATTGTTGAGATCCCGTTGGCCGTCCAGTACGGTCTGACGAATCGGGTTGAATTGTTTTTTAACACCGAGGCTTACCGGGCGATAAAGGTGAATTCACCGAGAAACCTCTCGGGCTTTTACCTTCCGAACTCGAGGCTGAACGTTGGTGGCGTGGTTACGAGCGGCCCGGCGATTATCTTAGCGCCATCTGGCCCGGGTCCTGGTCCGTTTAAGAATAGAGCTCTCTATCGCCCGACGGGATTGCAGCCGTTTGTGCAGTTTCCGTATGTCGGTGGAAGCTCCGGCACCTTTGGTCTTTCCCTGCCATTTACATCGGGACCGCTGTTTGGCTTCCCGGCGGGAAATGCAACAATGGGCCCTCCGGTTGCGGGCGGCAACGGTGCTGACAACTTTCCGGGTATCGGTTCGGTCTATGGTGGAATCCTTCCGGGAATCGTGTTGCAGACATCCAGAATATGTCTCACTGGTACAGTTTGTAACACAACGATCGAGGTCCCGACAATCTTTACGCTTGCTCCGTCCTATCTGGCGGACGCTCCATTTCTTAACCGCACATATGGTGAGTCGTCGTTCAATTCGTTCACGGGCGGCGTGAAATGGCGTTGGACAGGGATTAACAATCCGATCGGCGCTGGTGTCATCGTCTCGTACAAATGGTACGCGGATTCTGCGAGCGATTTCAGCGGCTTCAATCAGCTTCAGCGTGGATCGAGCCCGGGCGGAAGCCGTGGCGACGTCGACGTTACGTTATTCGCGGGTGCTCGTCTGGCAAAATGGGCAAACCTCTCGGGTAATTTTGGCTACACTTACACGAGCGCCGTTAAAGGCGACTTTCCGGGCGGAACGTTTACTCTTCTCGATCGCGGCGATGAGCTGAACGCGGGTATCGGCGTCGACTTCCCGGTTAATAAGTACTTCCAACCGATTTTCGAGATTACCTCGAAGAAGTACATTGGTGGACGTACGCCCAATGCGTTTGAGAATAATCCGATTGACGCTATCGCCGGTTTTCGTGTTTTCCCGAAACGCTGGTTTGGTATCGGTCTCGCTTACAGATATCACGCTAACGAGCAGGATAGTGAGAGTTTTAAGGGCGATTCTGCAAGCACGGCTGTCGTAGTGACTTGTCCGCCTAACACACCAACGTGTACGCCGCGTACTATCACCACTTCATGGACTGGTGTTCCTCCGGGATTCCAGGCGTCGACGGATCCGCATGGTTACATCGTTCAATTCTTCGCTGGCCGACGCCACAAGCGGCAGGAAGAAGTTGTTAACCAGTTCGCCAACGTGAACAGCGTGACACTTAGCGATACAACGATCACACGGGGATGCCAACCGGGCTTTAGGCCTCGTGAAGGTACGACCTGTAACGATAGTTCATCGATCAGTGTCGCCACTTCAGCGAGCGATCCTGAGAACGACGTCTTGACATATAACTACACAGTGTCAGGCGGACGTATTGTCGGAACCGGTGCGAACGTCAGCTGGGATGTTGACGGTCTCGCTCCTGGAACCTACACGATCACTGCCGGCGTTGACGACGGCTGCGGATTGTGCGGACAGACCAAGACAGAGACGATCACGATCGCGGAGTGCGATTGCGTTCGTGTTTGTGCATGTCCGAGCTTGAGTGTTACCGGTCCGGCTGGTGTAACAAATCCGGGTGAATCGATGACCTTCACGGCAAATGTCAGTGGTGGGTCGGCTCAGAATGTTACATACAACTGGTCAGTAACGTCAGGTACGATAGCATCCGGACAAGGTACGCCGAGTATCACCGTTGATACCGATAGCTCAATGGCAGGCGGAAACGTTACTGCGACAGTTGATATCGGACTTGACGTTGATTGCAGTTGCGACAAGAGCGCATCTGAGACGGCACCGGTTGATACGATCCCTGGTGCGGTCTTGATCGACGAGTTTGGTAAGTTGCCGAATGACGATATCAGAGGTCGTCTGGACAACTTCTTTGCTGAAATGGCGAACAACCCGAATAACCAGGGTTATATCATCAACTATGGAACTGATCGGGAGGTTGCGGCACGTGAACGCTTAATCACAAACCACATGAATCTCCGCAGAGAGGATCGAAGTCGATATACCTTAGTGAGGGGCGGCGATACAGGTGAAGGTCCGAGAACGAAGCTCTATCGCATACCGCCTGGAGCTGAGAACCCGAATCCGTAAGACGGCCACAGCTTTGCATCGAACATTGATGCGAACATCAGAAAACGGACGAGAATCGCTCAGATTCTCGTCCGTTTCTTTATTTCTTAATGTTTTGCCTGAACTCTTTTTTGTTGTAGAATAATCGCCGTCTAGCTAACTCTTTGGTGAGACCCTGTCAATCATTAGTTCAAAAGCGTTTTGATGCAAACATCCTTTCTGTTTCCATCATCCTAAGACAGAATTCACTCCGCCTTCGTGCGGACGCTCCATGGCAGTAATAATATGATCAATACGTCCATAAGATTTCGTTTTGCAGCCGGCCTTTTGGCAATTGCAATCGCCGGATTTGCCCTTCCAGTTCATATCCTTGCTGACGGCAATGTCTTTCGCGATCCGGAAAGATTCAGCGACTGGACGGTCGTCGGTCCGAATGGAGGCGATGTACGTGTCGTTACGTTTGACCCTCGAGATAAGAATCGGCTTTATTTAAGTACGCTCGACGGACAGATCCACACTTCCGCGGATGGGGGAAAGAGCTGGAAGATTCTCGTCAATCTTAACCAACCACAGCTTGTGCTGGATCAGCTTTTTGTCGATTCGCGTGACTCCAGGGTGATCTACACCTCCGGTCACCGCGGTAAATTCGCGGGTGGTTTCTTTAAGAGCACGGACGGTGGAGTTACATGGAAAGAAGCCAAGGATCTGAAGGGCGAGGCGATCCATGCAATGAGTCAGGCGACGGACAACCCGAACGTATTATTTGTCGGTTCGACGAACGGCATCTTCACGTCCAAGGATTCGGGTGACGATTGGGAAAAGATCTCGTCTTCGACGTCTCCGGTCAACCTTAATTCGATGGCGATCGATCCGCGCCGCGGCAGCACCATATACGCCGGCACGAACTGGCGTCCGTACAAATCCACCGATGGTGGTAAGTCCTGGCGTCTCATCCGGGCCGGAATGATCGACGACTCGGACGTTTTCGCGATCACGATCGATCCTCGCGACGCTGACCATGTCATTGCGTCGGCATGCAGCGGAATCTACGAATCGTTCAGCGGGGGCGAGAATTGGAAAAAGATCCAGGGGATTCCATCGCAGTCGCGACGGACGCGCGACATCGTTCAGCATCCCACGATTGCGGGCACCGTTTACGCCGCTACGACCGAGGGATTTTGGATGACGACTAACGGCGGCAAATCCTGGGCTCTTACGACGCAGCGAAACCTCGAGATCAATTCGATCGCGGTCCATCCTGATGAGCCGAATCGCGTTTTTATCGCAACGAATAATTACGGCGTGATGGTCTCGAACGACGGCGGCCGGAACTTTATCCCAACGAACGACAACTTTACCAGCCGCTTTACATATTCCGTCACGCCGGACATCGCGCAGGCGAACCGCTTGTACGCGACCACACAGAACACGGCATCGAGCGGCGGTTTCTTTTTTACGAGCATGGATGCCGGTAAAAGCTGGACTCAGGCAAAGGGCCTAGACATAAATCGCGTCTCGCCGTTTGCTGTGCTGCAAGACCGCGTCGATCCCAGCCGCATGTTCCTCGGTTCGAATGTCGGGATATTCCGTTCGCTTGATCGTGGGCTCTCATGGACCCTGACCACACCGCCGAAACCAAAGCCTGTGAGGGTGGCCGCCAGGCCCCGCGGCAAGGTGATTGCAGGAGCGAAGGCACCGGTGAAACCGAAAGCCGACGCCACGGTACCAGCCACTGAAGCCGGCCCGAAAATGGTCGCCGCATTTACCGAGAAGGTCAAAGTCCTGATTCATACCGAAGACGAGAAGAACGGCATCTTTGCCGGGACCGACAACGGACTTTATCGAACTTACGATATTGATAAGGGCTGGGAAAAGCTTCCATTCGGTGCGGGGCTGAACGAGAACGTCTTTGTCGTCTATACATCGCCCCTAGTACCCGGAACGATCTGGGTCGGAACCGCATCATCGGGCGTACTCGTCTCGAGAGACGACGGCGTGACATGGACGAAAGTCGAAGGGATGCCGGAGGGAATTCCGGTTAGCTCGATCACATCCGATCCCAAGCGCCCGAATTACCTTTATGTTGGAACGACTCAGTCCATCTACTTGAGCCGTGATGGCGGACGAACGTGGAAACGTACGCGCGGTACACTGCCGCTTGGCAATTTCGTCAGCATTCTGATCGATCCGAATAACACGGACGAGATCTTTGCCGCAAGTGCTCTCGAATCGGACGGCGGTATTTTCTATTCAGAGGATGCGGGCATGAAATGGAAGCGTGTTGATTCGAAGGACATGAAGATTCCGAGTCGACGCGTTTGGTCGATGGCATTCGATCCGACCGATCCACGAACTATCTTCGCCGGATCACATTCGTCCGGCGTTTATCGCATCGAGAGGCGACAAGAGTCGGCCTCCAGCGAGACTAAGGCCGCAAACCCAAGCTCCGCTGACGGAAACTAGAGTAAGTTCATATTGAACGAGGGGCGGTCCGACCGGGCCGCCTCTTTTCATTGGGTATTTGGAAGTTCGGTTGTCCGCCTCTATAATTTCAGCAAGACGGAGCGAAATGATGCAGGAAACCGGTTGTCCGCCCACGGCAAGCAAATCGAAATTGCGTTTCGAAACTGTCGATTTCGCCGACCTTCCTGCTCAGTCCGATCTCTTTCTTCGCTACCAAAGCAATCCTCTCGATCTCAAAAAATACTATCCTTCGGCGATCACTTCACACGCCAACGTCGCGAATCGAATTCCCGAAGTCCTCAGTGCGTATAGCGTAGACCGGGCCGCTCTCTGCGTAATTCTCGCCGAACAGAATCGGAACTTCGGGGCCGGGGCGAAAACGTTCGAGAACATCGAGCTGCTGGGGCGCGATGACACGGTCGCGATCCTCACAGGTCAACAAGCCGGACTTTTTACAGGTCCGCTCTATACGATCTACAAAGCTCTATCCGCGATAAAGATGGCGACCTGTTTGCGCGAACGAGGACTGAACGCCGTTCCTGTTTTCTGGGCGGCGACCGAAGATCACGATTTCGATGAGATCTCTCAAGCCTTCATGTTGGGTCCGGGCGGTAGCGAACAGATCGAATTCAAACTTGGGCGGCCGGAGGAATCGGAGGGCTTGTCGGTCGGCGAAATTCCGATCGTCGACTCCTTTGCGGAAAAGGTAAAGGATCTTTCCAGCCTTTTGCCCCCGTCAGAATTCAAAGATGCCCACGTAGACGCTCTCACTGAGATCTGGATTCCCGGACGAACTATCGGCGAGGCGTTCTGCCGACATCTCCAACGCATATTCGAGAACTATGGGCTTATCGTCGTCGATCCACTCGATGTGCGACTAAAGAAACTCGTGGCGCCGATCTATGCTGAAGCCACCACTCGCAATGAGGAGATCGTCGAGGCTTTGGTAGATCGATCTGCCGAGCTGGAATCAGACGGCTTCCGGCCGCAAGTTCTGATCACCCCGGATTACTTTCCGCTTTTTTATCACACAGACGACGGTGTGCGTCGCGCCGTTCGGCGAAAGACGGATGGAAAGTATCGCGTGACAGAAACTAAGTTCGAATTATCAGCTGCGGAGCTGGCTGAGCTCGCCGTTAATGAGCCGGAACGCCTCAGTCCGGGTGTCATGCTTCGCCCCGTCGTCCAGGACTATCTTTTTCCGACCGTCTGTTATTTCGGTGGCGGAGCCGAGATCTCGTACTTTGCGCAAAATAGCGAAGTATATAGGATTCTCGCACGGCCTGTCACGACGATACTGCACCGGCAGAGTTTCACCGTCATCGAGGCAAAGCACGCGAGAACGCTGGAGAAGTACAACCTGAACTTTGTCGACTTGTTTGGGGGGCTCGAGAGGGTGCTTCCGACTATCGTCGAGCGTTTTTTGAATCCGGCGAGTTCGAGCCTTTTCGCGGAAGCGGATGAGGAAGTAAATCTCGCACTCGATCGTCTCGGTAAGGAACTGTCACGGATAGACCCGACTCTTGCCGCGAACCTCGCCACACGCCGGCGAAAAATTCTCTATCATATTTCCGCTCTGCGAAAGAAGTTTCACCGCGTTCAGTTCGAACGTGACGAGGTCGTGAACCGCCAGCTTAAGGCGCTCTTCGCATCGCTTTGGCCCGACGGACAGCTTCAGGAACGCTCCCTGAACGTTGAAGGCTTTACTTCCCGATACGGACCGTATTTTATTGACTGGATCTATGACTCGATCGATCTTGGCGAACGCGGTCATCGGCTGCTCTATTTGTAATGAACATAAAGATCCTTCCCGACAATCTTGCGAACCAGATAGCCGCCGGCGAGGTTGTCGAGCGGCCCGCCTCGGTAATCAAAGAGCTTGTCGAAAACTCGATAGACGCCGGGGCTCGCCGGGTGCAGATCGAGGTCGAACTCGGCGGACGTCGACTGATGCGGGTCTCGGATGATGGATGCGGCATGAACCGGGACGACGCGATCCTGTCCTTTGAACGGCATGCGACGTCGAAGATCAGCACTCTCGAGGATCTGGCAGCGATCGGGACGCTCGGATTTCGCGGCGAAGCTCTGGCGTCGATCGCCTCTGTCGCAAAAGTCGAGCTGATCACAAAAGTCGATGACAACGACGCGGCGACGTTGGTCTCTGTTGAGGGCGGCCGGCTCATGGATGTGAAAGATGCCGCACGGGCACGCGGAACGACGATCTCGGTTCGCGATCTTTTTTACAACACACCGGCACGTCGAAAATTCATGCGGTCCGAGGCGACCGAAAACTACCACTTGACCGGGATCGCGACCCATTATGCTCTCGCCCATCCCGAGATCGCGTTTACGTTGAATAACAACGGCCGTGAAGTCCTGCGAGTTTCTCCGGCGAAAGATCTACGTGAACGGGCCTTTCAGATCTTCGGCCCGGACTTGCTTGATAGTTTGCTGCCAGTTTCCGGCGGTCGTGATCTTGTCGCTAAGGTGTCGGGATTTATCTCGGCCCCGCGCGAAAGACGTACGACCCGGGACGCTCAATACTTTTTCGTCAATCAACGATTCGTTCGCGACAAAACGATCGCCGGCGGGTTGTTGGAAGGTTACCGCTCGGTCCTTCCTCACGGCGTTTATCCCGTAGCATTTCTATTTGTCGACGTGCCGCTCGAAGAGATTGATGTCAACGTTCATCCGGCGAAGACCGAAGTGCGGTTTCGGCGAACCGACGCGGTCAAGGACGCCATCGCTGACGCGGTCCGCGAAGCGCTTTCCAAAGCCGGGATCGAGGCGCGTCGGGAAAGCTCGGTTCTTGAACCCCGGGCAACGGCGACGGCTGCCGGATTTGAGATGACTATGCTTTCGACAGCGCAGCCCGCGATTGAATTCCAACCGCCGGCTGCACCGGCTGAGAGTGCGAATTACGAGACAGCATCAGGCGACGAAGCGTCAAGCAAGGACGCAGACACGGAAGCGGTGCCGGCGGAATTCTTCAATTTTGCGGCTGAGTTCGAAGAACTTGCGGAGGGCCGCAACGCGAGCGAATCGCCCACTGCTATCACGGGCGCCGATAAATCGTCCCCCGCCGCCGGATCGGAAGCCTCACTGCCACCCGTGAACTCCGCCCAGCGCTTTGTAAAGACCGCTGAGGTCGCTGATATCTCTTCGCGCAAGATCCGACCGATCGCACAGCTTCACGACAGCTTTATCATCGCCGTTGACGACGAGGGCATGCTCTTGATCGACCAGCATGTTGCACACGAGCGAATTCTATTCGACAAGTTTCGCAAGAGCGAAACGGAACGAAACATCGAATCGCAAAACTTGCTGCTGCCGGAGACGATCGATCTCACGCCTGCCCAATCGCAGGCGTTCGAGATCATCGAAGACGATCTCGCATCGCTCGGCTTCGGGTTGATGCGTTTGTCCGGACGGACCGTGGCCATCAAGTCCATTCCTACCGATCTTCTACCTGCCGAAGCGCGAAATCTATTTGCCGAGATCCTCGATCATGTCGAACTCGACAAACGCGGACAGGCGAAGCAGACGCTTCGCGACGATATCGCAGCGAGTTTGGCGTGCAAGGCGGCGGTCAAGATCAATATGAAACTGACACCTGAGAAGATGCAGTGGCTGATCGATCGTCTCCTTCTCACTTCGTCGCCGACGACTTGCCCGCACGGCCGCCCGGTGATCCTTCGCCTCACAATGAAAGACATCGAGAGGGGATTTCACCGAACATGAAAAACGCAGATACTGTCACCAAAGAAAGGCCGGCTCGGATTTGGCGACGAGTTTATGCGGCGGTGATCTTGACGACCGTGGTCGTTGTGACACTGCTCTGGGCCTTTTCCCGATACTTTTCCTGAGCCGAGTTCCGAATGAAATTACTTGACTGGCTTATCGTCATCGCTTACCTCACCTATGTGATATGGGATGGCATCCGCATGACAAAGCACTCCGGGAGCAAGGAAGGATATTTTCTTGCAAATCGCGGACTGCCATGGTGGGCGGTCGGACTGTCGGTCATGGCGACACAGCTTTCGGCCATCACGCTTGTCGGAACGACAGGGCAGGCGTACAGCGACGGGATGCGGTTCATCCAGTTCTATTATGGCTTGCCGTTCGCGATGATCATCCTGTGCGTCACGGTCGTGCCCTTCTTCCATCGCGCGAACGTCTTCACGGCGTACGAATATCTCGAAAAACGATTCGATGTAAAGGTCCGCACGCTAACAAGCTTTTTCTTTTTGATCTCGCGCGGGCTCGGCGTCGGAACGATCATCTCTGCTCCGTCGATAGTGCTGTCGATCGTGTTTGGCTGGAATTTGATCGCGACGATTTTCGCGATCGGCATGTCGACGACCGTCTACACGATGTTCGGCGGTGTTCAGGCAGTGACGTGGACCGACGTCAAGCAGATGGTCATCATCTTTTTCGGTCTCGGGGTGTGCATGATCGTGATCATTTCGAGCTTTCCCACCG
The DNA here is from genome assembly GCA_040006435.1 of Acidobacteriota bacterium. GTDB lineage: Bacteria > Acidobacteriota > Blastocatellia > Pyrinomonadales > Pyrinomonadaceae > OLB17. The sequence goes on along the minus strand of JBDTWZ010000050.1, from coordinate 3,713 downwards.
GCGTTTCGCTAGGCGATGGACTTCATCTAGCCGGAAGTCTCGGGAAGCTTAACACCGTCGATACAAGTTTCAACCTACACGAGAAATACACGATCTGGTCCGGATTGATCGGCGGATTGTTTTTGATGCTCGGATACTTTGGCTGCGACCAGAGCCAGGTCCAACGCTTTCTGACTGCGAAGTCGGTCGACGAGGGCCGCACCTCTCTTTTGATGAGTGCGTTCCTGAAAATACCGATGCAGTTTTTTATCCTGTTGATCGGTATTCTCGTTTTCGTTTTCTACCAGTTCACGGCACCGCCCATCGTCTTCAATACGAATGAAGTCGCGAAAGCGAACGGCGATCCACGGTTCCAGGAGATCTCACAAAGGTACGCTGAATCGCACGCCGAACGTCGCGACGCTGCCATCGCATTTTCGAATGACGCCTCGGTCGGTCGCGAAACCTATGCCGCAGCCGACGCGAAGTTCAACGAAAGTCGGAAGGAAGCGCTCACATTCGTTCGAGAAACAAGCGACAAGAGTTTCAACGACGTCAATTACGTTTTCCCGACGTTCGTCCTCCAGCACATGCCGATGGGCGTCATCGGGCTGATCATCGCCGCGATCTTTGCGGCGGCAATGTCGTCGATCGCGGCTGAGTTGAATGCCCTCGCGACCGCCACCACTATAGATTTCTACCGACGTCTTTTCGCTCCCGAAGCGACCGACAAGCATTATGTTATGGTCGGTCGGATCTCGACCTTCATCTGGGGGATCTTCGCCTGCATTGTCGCGATCTTTGCCACGAATCTCGGCTCGCTCATAGAGGTTGTGAATAAGTTTGGTTCGTTCTTCTACGGTTCGCTACTCGGCGTCTTCGTCCTCGCGTTCGCAGTCAAACGCGCCCGCTCGCGCGGGGCGTTCTTCGGACTATTGTTCGGGATCTTCTCTGTGTGGATCGCGAGTAGGTACACAGATATCGAGTTCCTGTGGTTCAACGTGATTGGCTGTCTCGTGACGGTGCTAGCGGGTTACTTGATTTCGCTGACCGTTACGGACGCGAGCGACGGGCGTCCGTCTGCAGCTGATTAAATTAGTAATTAGTAATTGATAATTAATTTTCAAAGATGACGCTTACTAGTAAACGAAAAGATGTATCTCGAGCAGCGTGGCTATTTTTACTTCTCTGCATCTTCGCGTCTCTGCGGTTGGATTCCGGTGCGCAGATCCGGCCGGTCTACGATCAGGGCTCGCTCGGACTTGCGCAGATGCTGAAGCGCCTGAATACGACCGCGAGCGTGCTGATGATCGGTGCACATCCGGATGACGAGGACACGGCGCTTCTTGCGTATCTCGCACGCGGAGAAAGTGCCCGAACCGCTTACTTGTCGCTGACCCGAGGCGACGGCGGACAGAACCTTATCGGTCCCGAGCTTGGCGAAGCGCTCGGTGTGATTCGAACTGAAGAGCTGCTCCAGGCTCGAAGGCTCGATGGTGCTGAACAGTTTTTTACTCGCGCATATGATTTCGGCTTTTCGAAAACGCTTGCCGAGGCAAAAGAGAAATGGGACGAGAAGATCATCCTTTGCGATGCCGTCCGCGTCATCCGTGCTTACCGGCCGATGGTTGTGATCTCTGTTTTCAACGGAACACCGGCGGATGGTCACGGTCAACATCAATACGCGGGATACATTTCTCCGCTGGCTGTGAAGGCCGCAGACGATCCATCGCAGTGCGTCGATACAGGTGCACCGTGGAGGGTAAAGAAATTCTTCGTTCGTCATCGGGGCCTCGGTGAATCGACACTGCAGATCAATACGGGCAAATACGATCCGCTGCTTGGGCGCTCATACTTCGAGATAGCCATGCAGGCTCGCAGTCAGCATCGCTCGCAGGAGCAAGGCGTGCTCGAATTGAAGGGCGATCTGTTTTCGAATCTGGATCTTAAGTTGATCGATGGTGCTGCCTTCGTAGGAAGGGAATCCGGCATCTTCGATAACTTGAATGCAGCTAACCCTGGCAAGCCTGATCTGAAGGACTATGAACCGCTGAAACCCGAACTCTTAATTCCGCCATTGCTTGAACGACTTCCCGAATCGCGAAACGCACTTCTTCGCGCTGCCGGCGTCCGTATAGATGTTCTAGCGGATCAGGAAACGGCTGTCCCTGGGGATAGCGTTCCGGTTGCTGTCCGAGTATTTACTCCTCAAGCAAGCGAGATTAGATTGATAAAAGCTCAATTCAACTTTCCGCAATCGCCGAGGTCCGAGTCGGTCGCGTCTGCGTCCAACTTCTTCGGACGAGAGAAAGCGGATCTCGCCGAATACTCTAACATCGCGATCCCGGCCGACACCCGTGTGACGCAGCCCAATTGGCTGCAGTCGCCACGATCCGGTGATCTGTTCTCGATACAGAACGGCATGTCACCAAGCGAACCGTTTGGAATATCCACGGCCTTTGCCGATGTCACGCTCGAGATCGGAGGGAAACAAATCGTGGTCCGCCGCCCGCTCGAGTTCAGGTATGCGGACGACATTCGAGGCGAGACAAGGCGCGAGTTTAATGTCGTCCCGAAGTTGGCCGTCGCTCTCGACCGCGAGCTCCTCATCGTATCGACCGCAGCCCAGCAACTCAGCAGAGAAATCGCAGTTAGTGTTACGAACAACACGAACGGCGCGACCGATGGAAATGTGCGTCTAACTGTTCCCAACGGATGGAAGGTTACGCCTTCGCAAGCGGCCTTTTCAATGCAGCGCAAAAACGAAAAGGCCACCGCGAAATTCAAAGTCGAGATGCAACGCAATCCGGGAACGTTTCAAGTAACTGCGGAAGCGACTTCGAATGGTGAGACGTTCTCGCAAACGATGCAAACGATCGCATACGAGCATATCCAGACGCATCGCATCTATCGTCCGGCAAAAACGGATGTGAGACTCCTCGATCTGCGAACCGTTCCCGTAAAGGTTGGATACATTCGCGGGAGCGGGGATCGCGTTGCAGAAGCGATAGGGCAGCTCGGTATAGCGGTAGAGGATATAGATGCGGCTACGCTCGCATCGGCTGATCTTTCGCGGTTCGATACGATCGTCGTTGGGATCCGAGCGTATCAAGTTAGACCAGATCTCGTTGCAAACAATCAGCGATTGCTGGATTTTGTGAAAAACGGCGGGACCCTGATCGTTCAATATCAGCTGCCACAGACCTATGCTCAACAAGACCTCACACCGTTTCCGACGCAGATGGGTCCCCGCGTCGTTGATGAAAATGCTTGGGTTACGATCCTCTATCCAGCTCATCCGATATTTAATTTCCCAAATAAGATCACGTCGGCAGATTTCGAAGGCTGGGTGCAGGAACGGAATCTGTATAACTTTTCGACGATGGACGCGAAATACGTCGGACTTCTCGAATCGCACGACGCAGGCGAACCGGAAAACAAAGGCGGTCTCGTCGTCGCCGATATCGGGAAAGGGAAGTACATCTACTGTAGTTATTCGCTGTTCAGACAGCTACCGGCCGGCGTACCCGGTGCGTATCGGTTGTTGGCGAATCTGCTTAGCTCAGGAAAAACGAATCGCTCAAGTCGAGGGAACTGATCCGGGGCGAGACTGCCAAACTGTTTTTTTGTGCGAATTGAAATCAAAGAAGAAGCGGCCGGCGGTTGGCGCCACCAGGTCCACGAAATCGTTTTCGAATCGGAAACGAAGGCCGGCCGGGCTTTTGACGTTGCCT
>JBDTWZ010000049.1:0-18526 GCA_040006435.1 Acidobacteriota bacterium | reverse complement strand
CGTGCCGGCGAACCGTTGATGGACGGCCCGCTGAACCCGCACGATATCTTGCGTGTTCTCGGAACCAGCGCATTGCAGAACTATCTGGTGAACGAGATTCAGGAAGTCTATCGTCTGCAGGGTGTGAACATCAACGACAAGCACATCGAGGTAATCGTTCGACAGATGCTTCGCTGGGTGAAGATCAAGGAAGTCGGCGACACCGATTTCCTGATGGAGGAACAGGTCGACCGGTTCCGTTACGAGGACGAGAATCGTCGCGTCGCGGACGAAAAGGGCAAGACATCGGTCGGCGAACCGCTGCTGCTCGGTATCACGAAGGCTTCGCTTTCGACCGATTCGTTCATCTCGGCCGCCAGCTTCCAGGAAACGACACGCGTCCTGACCGAGGCGGCGATCTCCGGCCGCGTAGATTATCTCCGCGGCTTGAAAGAGAACGTCATCATGGGACGCCTTATCCCGGCGGGAACCGGTATGAAGTATTACCGCAACGTCAAGGTCGCTCCGGATAATACCGAGAACCGTAAGGTCGAGGATGAGTTCGATGAATTAGCTGAACTCCGAGGCGGAATCGATATCCCGACTTTGGCCGGCGTACCCGGAGTAGATACCGATGCCGGTTATGACGAAGCTGAAGAGACACTCGACGATCTCAGTCTTGAAGAAGATGAGGTATTCGACGACAGCATTAAACCTGACGGGCTGGTGGATATCATCGACGCGAACGACGATCTTTAAGGATCTTCGTTAGTTTGGAAATGAGAAGAGGCTGTCTGAAAAAGGGCGGCCTCTTTTTGGTTTCAATGGCGAGTCGCGAACGCAACAGCATCAAACCCTGGAGAGATCTGGAACGTTCTTGTCGCCAACGGCGACCGGCGATTGTCCGTCGCTTTCAGCGCCGCAGTTCTCCTCAAGAATCTACACAGAGATTCCTCATTAATTTTTAGGCGCAGCCAGACACGTAAAATGGGTGACAACATGTATCGCCAACGGCTGAACAAGTAAATATATTTTTGAAAAAAAAGGCTGCCCATATTGAGACAGCCCCGTAATCTAAGTCTCGTGCGATCTTTACCAGATCGAACAGGCGTCCTTCCGGACCATCGCCTTTCCTTCCGTACATCCAAAGGCTTTTGCGAACTGCGGCATGTTCGATAGCGGGCCATTGACGCGCCAGCGCGGAAGCGAATGCGGATCGGCCTTGACCTGGATACGTTCCGCCTCGACGGTGTACTTACCCGCCCAGACCTGTGCCCATCCGAGAAAGAATCGCTGTTCGGGCGTAAAATCATCGATGTTCGCGGGACGCGGCTTGCCGACGAGCGATCTTTGAAACGCCTCGTAAGCCACAGTCAGCCCGGCAAAATCGCCGATGTTTTCGCCGAGTGTGAGCTTGCCGTTGATGAACAGACCGGGCTGGACCTCGTACGAATCAAACTGTTTGACGACGCACGCCGCGCGTTCCTCGAACTGTGTCCGATCATCCGCCGTCCACCACATTTTGAGATTGCCATCGGCATCGAACCGGCTACCCGAATCGTCAAACCCGTGCGTGATCTCGTGACCGATGACGCCGCCGATCGCTCCGTAATTTATCGCGTCGTCGGCTTCGAAATTAAAGAACGGCGGCTGGAGTATGCCGGCTGGGAACGTGATGTCGTTGTTCACGCTGGAGTACGAAGCGTTGACCGTCGGGGGCGAGAAATTCCAGCGCGTCTTATCGCGCGCCTTGCCCAGATCATCAAAGTTGCGTCGGACCTGAAACCGGTTCGAACTCAGATTGTTCATAGCGTATGATTTGCGATCGATCGTCAGGCCCTTGTAGCCGCGGAGCACATCCGGATAACCGATCTTCCGCTTAAAGGTTGCGAGCTTCGCCTGTGCCTGGACCTTTGTTTCGGCGCCCATCCAGTCGAGATCGTCGATGCGGTCCTTGAGCGCGGCCATGAGGTTGTCGATCAGCTCGTTCATACGGGCCTTGGCCGCCGGGGTGAACGCAGTTTTTGCATATTCCATCCCGAGAGCTTCGCCGAGATTGTTGTCGACCGCCTGAACACATGTCTTCCAGCGCGGCTGTTGTTCTTTTTGTCCGCGAAGATACTTCCCAAAGAAATTGAAGTTCTCATCGGCGAACGGCTTTGCCAGAGCCGGTGCCGCCGAGTTGATGACCATCCACCGCAGATACGTTTTCCAACTTTCGACCGGAACGTCCTTAAGCATCGAATTCATTTCGGCAAAGAATTTCGGCGGTGCGATATTAAGATCCGTGAACGTCGGTGCGGAGCGTTCCAACAGGTAAGATGACCACGAAAAATTCGGCGTCAGAGCCTGTGCGTCCGTGAGTGCGATCTTGTTGTAATTATTATCCGGGTTGCGACGTTCGACCGGTGTTAGCGACGCGAGGGCAAGACGCGTCTGCATTTCGAGTACCGTTTTCGCATTCGCCGCCGCGGCCGCCGGCGTATCGCCGAGCAGCTTGAACATGTTCGTCATATACTCGACAAACTTTTCGCGCGTCTCAACCGATTTCGCGTCATCGCCGGTGTAATAGTCGCGGTTTGGCAGCGTCAGGCCACCCTGTCCGGCGTTGGCGATAACGTCATTCGAATTCTTTAGATCCGCGCCCGCTCCGAAACCGAACACCGCGGGGAGTCCGGCGTTGTGCATCGCCGCGATCTGTTTTTGTACATCAGCGGCCGTCCTGATCTTTCCGATGTTCCGCAGATACGGCTTGATCGGTTTGAGTCCGGCTTTATTGATTGCCGCCTCATCCATGCACGAACCGTAATAGTCGCCGATCAGTTGAGCGTCGCTTCCGGCCTGAGCCTTTGCCTTTTCCGCATTATCCAGAATTTCGCGAAGAAGGGCGTTGTTGTTGTTCGCGAGAATATTAAAACTGCCCCACCGCGATTCGGACGCCGGTATCTCGGTCGTTCGCAGCCATGTGCCGTTCGCATACTGGAAAAAATCGTTACACGCGTCGGTCGACGTGTCCATGCGCCCGGTGTCGAAACCCTTGCTTTGGGCCAGCATTGATGACCATAAAGACATCAGAACAAGGGCGGCCGTCACCAATCGGAAAAAGGTCATATACATTAGATTTGCTCCTTAGAAACTTCGAGGATATTACGGATCGATGTACGGTAAAGTTTAGGACTAATTTCACTCGGTTCCAAACAGCGAGGTGACGCCAACGCCGACCAAGAGTATCCTTCACCACCGCTACATCATCGGGATAAATTTTTCCTTCACCTTTTGACGGAGCTCGGTAGCCAGTTGCTTTCGATCGGGGTTGACGACGCTTTCCTCGCCGAAATCCAGGATGGCGGTGTATCGCGGTAAAGTAAACAGACGAAACAGATGATCGATAAACGTCGTCTCATCCCACCAGCAGATGGTGGCGCTCGCCGGCGGTTCGCCGTCTGGCGTTCTGTAGCCGATGGAAGCATATGAAACCGGCAGGTCCGTTTTCGACGCGAACTCGAGAAACGACGAATTGAACGGAAGAATATCCTCGCCTTTTGTACTGGTGCCTTCCGGAAACACGATCACGCCTTCGCCATCGTTGAGCTTGCGTATGATCTCTTCGCCGGCCCGCGGGATGTCGCGCCGATTCTTGCGATCGATAAAGATAACTCCCATGTCACGGACGATGCGGCCGGCGAGAAACCAACCCCTCACTTCTTTCTTCGCGACAAAGATGCCGTTCACGACGGCCCGCAGGGCGGCGATATCGACATAACTGACGTGGTTTGTGACGAGAAAAAAAGGAGGCTTTGGCGCGACGCCGATAACCTCAATCTCCATTCCAGAGATCGCGACGAAGCTCTTTGCCCAGTAGCCAAATGCTAACTGCCGCCAATAGGTCTTGTTCGGAATAAAGACGCGAAACACAAACCACAGACTGTAGAGCCCAAGGGTTGCGGTTACGAACATTACAAAACGAATTGTCGCTCGGACTTTTTTTATCATGAGGAGTGATCGCGGCGATTGTGGGTCCGTCTATTCTTTGTCCACTTTCGTAAAATTGTAACGCAGCAAAACGCGCATCGGCAAAGGCTTGCCGTCCCGCATCGCCGGCCGCCAATTCATGCTGCGAACGGCTTTTTCGACCGACTCCTCAAGACCGTATCCGGCCCAACGTACGATCCGCGTCGCCAGTATCCGCCCGTCGAGATCTACATCGGCTTCTATATCTATGGTCGCCCTGACGTCGTAAAGAAATGCGATCGACGTGTAATCGGGCTTGATCCGACGGTAGGGAATCGGTGCTTTAAGATTCGTCGCGGCCGGCGAATCCGCGACAGGTACTTCTTCGATCTTGATGTCGCTGGGCGCCCGACGCTCGACGAGGCTGGCGTCTCTGATCTTGTTCGCGATCTCTTTGGCCGTATCGTTCACTGAATCAGCAAGGGCACGGTCCGCATTGACCTGGCCATCGGCTTCGAAAGTCTTGAGAAACCAGGATACAAGATCGCCGGTCCGTGTACTGACGACGTAATGCACGGCGAAAGCTTCGTAATAGTCGGGCCGCGAGAACGACGACCTTCTCTGCGCTCCGGTGCGGACGAGGACAAAGTAATCGCAGCCCATGACCGTCCCGGTCGCCTTCGCTTCATCGCGATCCATGTTGAAAAAATCTCGTATGCTGACGGATCGAAACGCGGTATCCGATTGCGAGCTGTCGAGAATTTTCGCGCTCGCACTGAGACGTTCGGTCAACAGCTCCGCGTACTCGCTATCGCGGGCATGTTTCTGAGGAGCCACGATCGCCACACGCTGCGCGGCGATGTTTATCGCGAGGAGAAAAACGAAGGCGACACACGCGATCACGATCCGGCCACGTGTCCGGCTTATCCGTTCGCGCTGCTCAACTAATTTCTCTGGATTATCTGTGATAGAGACGGGCGACCTCATCTTTTAACTCCGCGGGGAAGCAAATACGATGGATACTGTATTCCGATTGAAGGCCCCGGACCGCGCTGCTCACCTCCGAGATCTCGCGGATCCGCGGCCGCGAGAATCCGTCCTCCACATAGATCAGGTTCTTTGGCTTCGAATGATCACTGGTATAAAAATAATGCGGAATGTCGGCCGGCTTGTCCTCAACGAAATAGTATTCAGGATCGAACCCGTGAGCTTCGACAACCGCCCGCGAGTCCTTGATAAATTGCGCCCGCTGCTCTTCCGGCATGTCGAGATCAAACGCCTTGAACAATCGCCGATTGAGAAACCGTCTCGAGAGATCGGCGAGTATGTCGTCGCTCGACCGCTGCCACTGTTTTATGTAGTAGATGACATCGGCATCATCGAGTTCGAGGTGCTCTTTCAAACATAATTTTTCGCCGCTCAGAATTCGCTCGAACGCGGTACCCGGAGCATGCCAGACAGCTTTTCCTTCCTGGAACAGCTGAAGCGCACGCCTGAGAATGGCCTTTAGGATTATCTCGGCGGCACGCAGCGTTCGATGAAAGTAGACCTGACGGAACATGTAGTATCTGGCCTGCAGATAATCTTCGACGGCATATAGGCCGCGAGCCGAGACGTACAATTGATCGTCGGCTTCATTGATCTCGATCGACTTTATTATCCATTCGAGATCGAAGACGCCGTACTTAACGCCGGTCATCAGCGAATCGCGAAGCAGATAGTCCATGCGGTCGGCGTCGAGCTGCGACGACACAAGCTGAGCGAGGGCCATCGGCCGAAAAGTACCTCGAATAATATCGGCGACTCGGGGCGCGAGATCTGGCGAATACGATCGGAGAAGGTTGCCGACCTCGGTCTCATCGCTCAATACGGTCTCGATGGTGAAGTCTTCGTGATGAAATCCCAAAATCGTTTCGAGGACGTGCGAAAACGCACCGTGGCCGAGATCATGAAGCAGCGCCGCTACACGGACCGCGGTCTGATCGTCGGGCGAGATCTCGTATTTCGATTTAAGCTTCGCGAGTATTCGTGTTGTGAGGTGAAAGGTGCCGAGGCTGTGTGTGAAGCGCGAATGCTCGGCCGCCTGGTATGCGAAGTGTGCAAGGCCAAGCTGCCGGATGCGCCGCAGACGCTGGAACTCCGCCGAATCGACGAGGCGTCCGATCAACGCGCCTTCCGGCGAATCCGTCTTGAGACGAATTATGTTATGGACCGAATCGCGATAGATCCGTTCAGACGAAGGCATTCTTTATGTGCTTCGCCTTCATGTCGGATATGTCTTTCTTGACCTTTTCGGCGTCCTGGGCTTTGGGTGCGAGTTTGAGATAGGTTTCCAGCTCGTGAACGGCCTCTTTCTCCATGTCCTTTCTCATGTAGATCCGGCCGAGATATTTGTGTATGGCGGGCAGGCTGCGTCCGCCTTTCAGTTCCTTCGCCGTCTCGAAGGCCTTTTGTGCGACATCGAGATCGTTCTTCACGACGAACAGTATGCCCAGATAGTAATGTGGCGTCACTGCCGTCCGATCAAGATATGCCGCCTTTACGAGTTCCGGCTCAGCAAGGTCGTACTTCTTCAAATTCAGCATGGCGATTCCGAGATTCAAGTGTGCATCGAAATCTGCGTCGTCATATCGGATCGCCGTGCGGAGATGAGCGATCGATGCGACGAGGTCGCCGGCCCGTTGCGCTATCCGTCCAAGCTCAGTATGCGCGGGCGCAAACGAAGGCCAGAGCTCGACCGCCCGACTAAATTCCGCACCCGCACCAAGGTCGTTACCGTCGCGGATAAGCCTCAGTCCACGTTCGTAACGTTCGATCGCCGCCTTCGGGACGTTGGCCCATTTAACGTTCAGGATTCCGGGAGAAGGTGTCGTGCCCGCTGCTCCCGCAGCCGCCCGGAGATAGATCTGTACATTAACAAAACGGGGAGCCTCCCGAGTACGGACGGGACTTCGAATACTACTGCTTCCCAGATCGTCGATGTAGACCCTTTCAGTGGTGTCTTCGAACACGCCACCTCCCTCGACAATGATCAAATAGGATCCTGCGTTCACGCTGCGAAAGGTGAATGTGCCTGTTTCATCCGTAATGATAAAAATGTCGCCGGCGGAAGAGGTTGTCAGGCGGATCTTCAGGCCTGATATCTGACTACGCCTACCGTTTGCGGCATAAAGACGTCCATGAATGGTATGGCGTCCGCCGTTGCCGAGATCGTTGGATGAGCTCTGGGCTTTAATTTCAGGGGCGGAGATAAAATAGAAAGAAAGTACCAGAACGACAACCAGGGATAACCGTCCCCAACTGTGAACGAAAAGCGCGGAATACATAATAGGACCTCCGGTACTGTTCAAATTGTATCGAGTAGTTTATTCCCATTCCACTTCAAATACAATGATTCGGTAAGAGGAGAGAGTCCGCCTTTGAGGACAAACAGACGATATGGATTTCCGAACAGCTTCGGCACCCGGCGGGTCTAGAAACGTCTTGTCACCGGCTCGATTCCCCTAAACTCGAAACCGAACCACCGCGTGTTAGATCAATACTATTTTTCCTACTGGCGAAAAAATGGTGGCGGGACACTCCTTCAATCTCCCTGATCGACAATAGCCGGTCGTATTTTAGGTCCGGCTTCGCCCATATGCGCCAAAAAAAAGAGGCCGCCTTTTCAGACAGCCTCTTAAAATACCCCGCGTTCCGCAAAACGGATGCGGGCAATCAATTAGAAGGTGAACTTCGCTCCCAATCTGATAGCCGAGGGGAACTGGAAGATGGTGCCGGTTCCGTAGAACGGATTCGGTACCGGGCTAATTCCCGGAGCTCCACTATTGATCTGGAAAGTTTCATCCTCGCGGACGGCCTTCTGGTTGTTCGTTACGTTGAACCAATCGGCCGTGAACCGCAACTCACGCTTTTCGCTGAAGCGAATAGGATAGTATGCGCCCAAGTCGAGATTCCAGGTAAACGGAGTTCGGTTGCTGCCCGTAAGCGGGTTGATTGCCGTTCCGCGCGGAACGCCGAAGCCCTCGTTGTCTCCGTACAAGAAGTGCGGTATCAGCTGGTTGAACGGTATGCCCGACTGAGCGTAGAAGTTACCCGAAATAAGCAACTTAAACGGTGTCTGGTAAGAACCGTTAAACTTGAACTGATGCGGGCGGTCGTTCGGAAGACGTCCGTAGGAGCCAGCCAGCAAGCTGGGTAGATCGAACAACGAAGTGATGTTCGGATCGGACTGGCCGTTGTCATTCCGGAACAGGCCTTCATAGTTACCGGTCAAGCTTGAAAACACGTACGAAGCAACGAACTGGTAGTTGTTCGAAAATCTCTTCGTCGCAGTGAATTCAAGGCCTCGGTAAAAACGTCGTGCACGTCCAAAGACGTCGCCGGCAGCCAGAAGGGCCGCAGACGTGGGCTGACCCGCGCCGTTCAAACATCCTTCGTGCTCAAGCAAACTTACTACCGCCTGGGTACTGGTCTCACCAGGATTAAACAGGAAGTAGCAGTTGCCGTCATCATAGGAACCATCTTCGATAACAGATCCCTGCGGTCGATAAATGCCGCGGACTCCCAGCGTTATATCCTTGAAAGCTTGATATTCGATACCCGCCGTCCATTCGTTAACCGTTTGGGGCTTTAATCCATCCGGACCCGGAGTAGCGTGGTTACCAAGATTTCCAAAGTTAGCAATCGAAGTCGCTCCCGCACCACCGCTTATACGGCTGATATTCAGATGGTAGTCATTCTGAATTTCACCACCTGACGCGCGAACGTTGATGTCAAGCGGAAGCGGAGTTTCTACGAATCGAGCATAGTTGGCGAAAAGCTTGCCTTTGCCTTTACCTGTAAAGTCATAACTAAAGCCGATTCGGGGTTGAAGCGTATCGAAGAGGTTCGTCAAGTGGCTATTGGCAAGATACTGAACCCCACCAACAGAATACGCTTTCTGAAGATCCCACCGGGCACCTACATTGATCTGAAGATCGCGAGTAACGCGGAAATCGTCCTGAATGTAGAAGCTCTGAGTGTCGGTCTTCGTAAATCCACCCTGTGTATTCAGGCTAAAATTACGAGCGCGGACAACGTCGAGAAGCAGGAAAGGGTTCGTCGGATTGAGCGAAACCGGACCCGTCACAGCAGTGGTTACGCCCGCAGGTGCCTGACCTGCCGTGATGATTGCCTGAACGTTTGTCGTGCGCGACGCGCTCGGGCAGGTAATCGTCGTCGTAGAAGTTCGAGCACAGACGGCCCAACGATTCTCGATACGATGAGGACCAGCCGGGTTAGCAGCTGTAAAGTTCAGATTCGGTCCGGTCGAACGCGTATCGATTCTGTAAAGGTTACGGTTAAACTCAAAACCATACTTGAACGTGTGCTTGCCCCAAATGTTCTGCAGCCGAGCCGCAAACTCCCAACGGTCGCGGTCCTGCTGAGATTCGAGGCCGAAGCCCCCACGGACAAAGTTACGCTGAACAATTCCGCCTGTTCCCTCAACATATGCAAGTCGGAGGCCGCCTGCCGAGAAGACCGTTGTCTCGAACGGATTGAGAACTGCTCCGCCCCGGAGAATTGCGAATCGATCGGTGACAAGTGTCTCGTCGAGTTCCGGTATTGTGTTGGCACGCTGATAGTGCAAACCTGCCGAAAACTCACCGATAAAGTTCGGAGAGAACGCCGAGTTCAGACGGAATGCATAGTTTGAACCACCGGTCTCGGTAGTACCTCTGAAGCTCGCAAGATTTGCACCAAAGCCGCTAAAACCGAAGAGATGGCCATCCTGCTTGGTGTGATCGGCGAACGTCGAGAAAGTGAATGTATGGTGGTCGTTAATTCCCCAAGTCAGTTTGCCCGCATAGAACGGGGTCGTGATCTTATTGTTGACTTCCTGCAAAAAGGTCTGGGTGAGGAAGTGATTCTTGCGAATCTGGGGATTAAATGCACCGAAGAACCAAAGTTTGTCTTTGATGATCGGGCCACCGATATCGAACCCGGCGTCGATCTCGGAATAACCGTCCGGAGCCGCACCGGTGAACGGGATGGCCGTAGCTTTTACGTCACGGACAAGACTCCTGGTCGCAAAATAGCCAAAAACGTCGCCATGAAACTCATTCGTGCCGGACTTGGTGATAACGTTGAAAATACCGCCGGTCGACTTTCCGTGCTCGGCGCCGTATGCACCGGTCTTGATCTCGACTTCCTGCACGAACTCGAACGGAATATTCGCTCCCGAACCGCCAAAAGCCGGGTCGGTAGTATTCACGCCGTCCAGAATGTAGTTATTTTCAGGACCCGACGAGCCGGCAACTGACGGGTCGCGATCGCGGCCAGAAGCGTCACGCAGACCCGAACGGGCAACCGTCGGAGCGATCGTGTAAAGAGACTGGACAGTACGTCCGGTCGGGAAGTTTGAGAACTGGTCAGACGAAATGTTGGTTCCCGTAGTATTACTCGTCTGATCGATCTCAGGGGTCGCTAAAACGTCAACCACGCCTCCGACACCCGCAGCCGTAACGGTAAAGTTTGAGGTGCTGGTCCTCGACAAGTTAACTTCGACGTTCTCCTGCCGGGTCGCTCCGAAACCGGATGACGCGGCTACTTCAATGCTGTAGCGTCCAGGAGGAACCTGCTGGAAGCGATATCGCCCATCAGTGTTCGTCGTTGTGGTTTGTGACCTAATAAGATTTGGACCGGATAGCGAGACACTGGCATTCGGAACAACAGCTCCGTTTGCATCCAGTACCACGCCTTCTACGGACCCAGTCGTGCTGGTTTGGGCCATTATCGCAGTTACGAAAAACAGAGAACATACTGCGAAAATAGCCAACGCAAAAAATCTAATATTCTTTTTCATGCTTCAGATATTCCTTTTTAAAGATTATGCAAACAGATACAGGGAAGGGATCCCGAGTTCTAAGGTTTACATCCGGTGTAATTTAGGCAAATGCCATGCCTGCCAAAAGGTAGAGGGTAAAACACGCTATTGCAACATTTGCGAATCGACGGCGACCGATCTTGGCCGTCAAAATGTCCATATTTATGAATACCGGACGGAAAAGTTGAATCGCCCCTAGAAGTTCAACAGATGACCAAGCTTTTCCTTCTTTGTGCGGAGGTAATGTGCGGCTGGCTGAGCAGTCTTGATCTCGATCGGAATTCGCTCGACGATTCGCAGGCCTGCCTCCTCGAGAGCCCTGAGCTTATCAGGGTTATTTGAGATAACACGGACCTTGCATAAGCCGATGTCGAACAGAATTTCAGCGCATTGCTGGTAGTTGCGAGCATCTATGGCGAAACCCAATTTCTCATTGGCTTCGACGGTATCGGCCCCGTCGTCCTGCAGCGCGTATGCGCGGATCTTATTGAGAATTCCGATGCCACGGCCTTCCTGCTGTTGATAGACGATCGCTCCCCGACCCTCAGTCTCTATCATTTCCATCGCCTTGTTGAGCTGAGGTCCGCAATCGCACTTGATCGAACCAAAGACGTCGCCGGTCAGGCATTGTGAGTGTATTCGGACAAGGGTCGGAACGTCAGGCTCCATGTCGCCCTTGAAGAGGACGACGAATTCCTCGTCACTGGTCAGCGAACGGTAACCGGCGATCATGAATTCGCCGCGCTTTGTCGGGAGCTTCGCCACGGCAACCTTTTCCACCGAAATCGGAGGTCTGTCGGTCGAACAGTCGGGCGGGTCTACAGTGCAGTCTTGAATGGTCACTTTTACAAATCTTTCGATGATTGAATTATAACCCCAGGCGTCGGCAATTGTAACAAACTCGGTTCGTTTAATTCTCTCATCTGGTTCGGATCGTCCACAACAAACGAAGAGGCCGCCTTTTCAGACAGCCTCTTGTAACGATTACTCACATGGAAAGAATCTACTCTTTATCTTTCGCCACATCTGTTACCTCGAGCTCATTAGCCACTTCATCCTCTATGTCCTTTTCATTATGAGCAAAAACAGCACCGTCAGTTGTACCGAAGATCTTGGTAAGGATTCCGCTTAGGACATCCGAAAGCTTTTGCGGTTCATTTGCAGACGCAGGTCGTGCATCGTCGGCTGCTCCATCAAACGCCAGGTCAAGTCGGACGAGCTCGGCGGTCTTATGTCGGCAAAAGCCGCAATTGACCAGATGATTAACGACGGGCGTAGATTCACGCTCGCCCAAATTCCCCTCAGCAAACGCAGTCAGGAAGTCTTCGTCAACGTGGAAACTCGTCTCGGCGGCCGAACTCTTGAGCGACTTGCGAGATAAAAGGAAGGCTCCTAATAAGCGTTGCATCGTCAGTTCGTCACGGCCCAGTTTGCGTTTATTATCCATTTCGATACCAGCCTCCACAACAAGGACGGCCCTAAGTGAAACATTTGCCTAACTTTCTCGTCACACGCAACACGTGAGAGCCCCTGGGGCGCGGACTTCAAACGGCCAAGTGTTGAAATATATCTTTGCCGCCGAGGTCCTCTGTGACCAAATTCAGACATATCTCGACCTCGACAGCGGTGAGCTCGTGTGTCGACTCCAGTTCGGATCTGAAAAGCTGCAAGATCTTCGCATAGCTTTTATCAAGCCACCGCATAACAGTCGATTCATGTATGCGGCCCTGCGGATTGTCCCGGCGGCTCTGCATTTTGCGCTGAAACCATTGCCGAAGAGGCGAGTTTTCCCTCTCAACAAGACGTGCTATTTCACGAAGCTTTAATTGCTCGACATGGTAGTAGAGCAGTAAGAGTTTTTCGTGTTCTTCAAGAGCCGAAAAGGCCGCGTCGAGTGATTTGAGGGTTACGGTCCGATATCTGTTTCGCGCGATCTGTTCGACGAGCTCGCCGTCGCCTCCCGGAGGCTGGTCCAAGAAATTTGCGTGAACCGCGCCCTCACCCGCGTTTTCCGTCATTTCGTCAAGCGACACTTCGTCGTGGCTCGCACGGTGCAGATCGACAAGCGTATGCCATATGATTGTTCTCAGCCAACCCTTAAGGCTTCCGCGTCCGCTGTAGGTTCCAAACTTGGAAACGCGTTCACCATCGACAAATCGGGTTCCGTAGAGCTCGACATAAACACAGTCGACCACTTCCTGCGCATCTACTTCGGTCTTGGCCAAATGCCGCGAGAGCCGTTCGAGATATCCTCGATACTGCTGATCGAACTCCCACCAGGCCCGTTCATTCCCGTCGGCGCATGCGAGGGCAAGGAAAAGATCATCAGCCTGAAGAAGGTCGAGGAACTGGAATGTCTCTTCTTTTTTCGGAGCATCGGGTAAAGCAGACGCGAATCTGAGCAGCGATTTATTTACAGAGCCTTTGAAGCGCTCCGGGCTCACCGCAAAATTCGGCGCTTTGTCGACGCACCGCGCGAAGAGTTTGTCGAGACGGGCGTCGTATTGACTGAGGAATTCCTCGTTCGAGACCGCAGGCTGCATATTTATACGGATCCGATTAGAAATAAAACGCGCAATTGTAACCCTAGTTTCGATTCTTTGCAGGACTCGGCGCTAAGTTCCCGACTCAATCGCAGGGTCCGCAGCGATCATGCCAGGTTCGGACACGTGAATTTTCTCTTCGGAGTACTGTAGCTGATAGAGTCTCCAGTACAACCCCCGCGCTGCTAATAATTCGTTGTGCGTGCCGGATTCGCGAAGCTCGCCATGGTGGAAAACCATTATTCGATCGCATTTTTGGATAGTCGACAACCGATGCGCGACGACAAGGGATGTTCGGTCGTCCATGACCCGATTGACGGCTTGCTGGATCAGTTGTTCCGTTTCGGTGTCGATCGAACTCGTCGCTTCGTCGAGTATCAGGATAGTCGGATCGAACGCCAGGGCGCGTGCAAACGAGATCAGCTGTTTCTGTCCGACAGACAATCCGGCGCCGCGCTCGCGTACTTCAAATTTGTAAGTTCCGTTGAGCTGCTGAATGAAATCGTCCGCCCGCACTTCTTTAGCGGCCCAGCGTATTCTTCCTCCGTCGATGTCCGTTCGCCCGAGCCGAATGTTGTTTTCGATCGAGCCGCTGAACAGGAACACGTCCTGAAGAACGACGGCGAAATTCGATCGCAGGTCATGCAGGTCCCACTCACGCACGTCGACGCCGTCGAGCAGGATCTTTCCCTTCTGCACATCGTAAAAGCGCATCAGCAGGTTAGTGACGGTTGTCTTGCCCGAACCCGTTGCTCCGACGAGGGCGATGCTTTCGCCGACGTTCATCTTGAACGAGATGTCTTTGAGCACCCAATCGTTCTCTTTGTAAGCGAACCACACGTTCCGGAATTCGATCTCGCCGAGCGCTTTACCGATTTTCGCAGGCTCCGCCGGACTCTTGATGTCGACCTCGAGATCGAGCAGGATAAAGATCCGGTGCGATGCGACGATCGCCGCCTGTAGAACATTGAACTTGTCCGACAGATCACGGATAGGCTGGAAGAGATAGATCGAATATTGTATGAATGAGGCAAGCACCCCGATCTTCAGACCAGCATCGCCGGCCGACACTCCGGTAAGATACTCATACCCGAAAAAGAAAATCACAACCGCGATACCGACCGCTCCGATGAAATCTACAAGTGGATAGAATACTGAGTAGTAATAGATGGTCTCGATGTTCGCGTTGCGATAGTCGTCGTTGATATCGCGAAAGCGCCGTCTGGCTTTTGTCTCGGCGTTCATCAACTGCACCGTCTGAGCCCCGGAGATGTATTCCTGCAAAAAAGCATTGAGTCGGGCGTTTCGCGTGCGAACTTTATCAAAGCCGGTCCGAGCGTGTTTTCGAAACCAGTTCGTGCAGGCAAACAGGAGCGGGACGGTGATAAGCGATACGATCGCAAGCTTCCAGTCGATAACGAACAGCCAAACGACGATCGCAAATATAACTACCAGGTCTCCAAGGACGTCGATAACCCCCGACGTGAACATCTCGTTCAACGCGTCAACATCGGATGTAAGGCGCGTCATTATCCGGCCGACGGGGTAGCGGTCGAAGTACGCTACTTCTTGCCGCTGCAGTTTTGTGAAGATCTCGGTGCGGAGATCGAACATGACCCGCTGCCCGACCTTATTGAGAAGGATTTCCTGAACGTAGGAGAAAACAAAACGGAACAAAAAGATTCCGAAAAAGGCAAGGGCGAAGAGCCATAAGCCGTCCGTCTTTCGAGGAACAATAAAATCGTCGACCGCGACTTTTGTAAAATACGGCTGCGTGCTCATTAAAATGTTAGTGAGCAGGGTAAGCGTCAGTGCGGCAGCGACGATTTTCCAATAAGGCCTCAGATATCGCGCGAGACGTCGGGCGACCCGAAAATCGTAGGTCTTCCCGATCGCATCTTCCTCGTGGTATTTCTTTACTTCGTCTGACACAGGTAATTTTCGATTTTAGATTTGCGATTTGCGATTTACAAACACCAGAATGTAATCGATTCATTTGCGGCGAATAAGGCTGAAACCGACGGTCCGTCAACCGCGAATCGAAAATCGCAAATCGAAAATCCCGATGAACCGTTTCATAGACGAACGCAAGGACAACTGGCGACGCCTCGAAGATCTCCTCGGGCTGCTGCAGGGAACGTCGCTCAAGGGCTTGTCGAAGACCGAAGTGCGCGAGTTCGGTGAATTGTATCGGCGGGCGGCGACCGACCTTGCGATCGCACGTGCCGAAACCCGCGATCCGAAACTAATAAATTATCTGAACAGTCTTGTGATTCGTGCGCACGGAAAGATCTACCGGGCCGAGGGCGAGGGTGCCGGCATCATACGAAAGTTTTTCCTGCAGGACTTTCCGCGGACGTTTCGCCGATCCCTGCCATACTTTCTGATCGCGTTCGGCGTGTTTGTTTTCTTCGCCATTGGCTCGTTTCTCGCGTGCTACCACGACCCGGAATTCGGATCCGTTCTCGGTCTCGACAGCTATCGAACAGCTGCGGAAACGAACGACATGTGGTGGCTCGAACTCAATCGAGCTAATCAGATCGAATCAAGTAACATTCTTACAAACAACATTCAGGTGTCGATAAATGCATTCGCGCTTGGAGCTCTTTTCGGCGTGGGGGCGTTTTATGTTCTGATGTTCAACGGCTTGAGCATCGGAGGTTTAGTCGGCGTGTGTTATAGCGCGAATCCGACGTTTGGAAACGAGCTCGTGACCTTTATGGTAAGCCACGGCGTGATAGAACTGTCGTGCATTTTCATGGCAGCCGGTGCAGGCATGATGATCGGCTACGCGATCGTTAATCCCGGCGATCTGACGCGAGCCCAGGCCTTGAAAAAGAAAGGGATGGAGGCCGCAAAGATAGTCGTCGGATGCGCGTTCCTCCTCGTCATTGCCGGGCTGATCGAAGGATTCATTTCGCCATCACCATTGCCCGCGGCGTTGAAATTCGGGACCGGAATTCTATCTGGCCTGGTGATGTACTCGTATCTGTTTTTGGTTGGACGAACCGACGCAGAAATCCCTAGCGCGGCGTAATGTAGAAATCAAGAATACTTCCGGCCCGTGTTCTCTCGATCAGTCTTCGATAGAGCTGCCCACCCGCCTTTCCATAATCCTTGTCGACCGGCGTCTCCCAAAATTTAACTGAGAATCCCGCCCTCGCGATCAAGCCGTGCAGCGTCGATGGCGTGAAGAAATATAAATGATGAGTTGCGGCGTAATGTCGCCAGCGTTTCTTTTTCAGACCGAGGCGGCTCTGTAAATTTTTGATCCGCGGGCTGACGCCGGCGAGATTCGGCACGCCGACAAAAACGATCCCTCCGGGATTAAGCAGCTCGCTGCATCGTGCGAGCTCGACCAGCGGATTTTGCAAATGCTCGAGCACGTGATTGAAGCGAATCACATCGAAACGGCCCGAGCCAAAATCGATATCCGGCAGACGGCCTTCGAACAGCGGGCAAGTTAGATTCGCAGTCTCGGGCGAGAGGCGTATATCGGCGCCGAACGCCTCCCAACCGTTGAGCTTCGCGTATTCGAGGAACGATCCGTTTCCGCACCCGACGTCCAGGACACTCCCCGTTTTTCCGATGAGTTCTTCGAAATTCGAGAGCTGACGGGCGTACGCGGTTTCATTGGCGGACTCTTCATGGCCGGGGCAATAATCCTCGGTGTAAACCTTTTCCGCAAGTTCCTCGAAGCTCAGCCGCGGACTTTGAAATTGGAGTCCGCATTCCGGACATTTACACAGATGAAAACCCTGGTAATCGATGGCGAACTCGACGGGCACACGATCGCACAGGGGACACTCGACATTCTCCGTCGGTATCAGCTCGCGCCGTGTTACGGCCGCATCTTTTCCAAAATAATTCTCCGCCATGTTTGAAATCAAACTATGAAGTATGAAGTGAGAACTATCAAATTCCCCATCTTCACTGCAACAAACAACCTTTGGAACTTTTCCGCGGAATTTACGTCTAACGATTCGCCTGAGGATAAAATGCGCATGAAACCGGCTGCACTTTTCTTATCCGTTACTGCGAGCCTGGCGATCTTCGGATGCGCCTCGAACCGAATATTAACGTCACAAGTCGTCGAGAAGCCTTCGACCGCGGAGCTTGCTCCCGGACCCGTGCGTTCGATAATAGAGAGCGCCATCCAGCAGACAACGACAACGACCGGCTATACGCAGGACTATTTTGCCATTGCTTATCCAAACGGCGACGTGCCCGCCGAAACCGGAGCGTGTACGGACGTTGTCATTCGCTCGTTTCGCGCCGCGGGCGTGGACTTGCAAAAAGAAGTTCACGAAGACATGACAGCGCACTTTGCGGAATATCCGCAAAAATGGGGACTGGCAAAAACGGATACGAACATCGACCATCGGCGAGTCCCGAATCTTCAGAAATATTTTGAGCGACTGGGTAAATCTATGCCGATAACAGCGAACGGAAGTGATTACCGGCCCGGAGATGTTGTGTCGTGGGATCTGAACGGAAAAGGGATGACCCATATCGGTGTCGTGTCCAACCTATGGAATGCGGACCGAAAGCGCCATCTGATCATTCACAACATCGGCTCAGGCGCTCGCGCGGAAGACCGATTGTTCGAATGGAAAATCACCGGACACTACCGATACTTCTAGTCGAGTCTAACGAGTCTGTCGAGTCTGTCGAGTCTGTCGAGTCACGGAACTATCGACGCTTGACTCGTTAGACTCGACGGACTCGTCAGACTTCCTTCAGACAAGCTCGCCGCGTGTGAGTTGCTCGTTGCGGTGAACCTTGTCGAGATAGCTCTTCGCGGCGTCGCTCTGAAACATCTCGCGTTCCTCTTCGTTGTCGGTGACCGGTTCGAGCGCGAGGTCCATGTATTCGAATCGTTCCGGGTCGCGCTTCACTTTCTTGTAGATAATGCGCATTCGGATGTAAAGCGATATCCACTTGAACTGTTTTGCAAGCGTCTCGATGAACAATTTCGGGTAGAAAACGAGCGGATTCTCGATCGCATGACCTGAGCGTCGATTGGTGCGTACCTTTCGACGGAAAAAGCCGCCCTCGAGCGGATGAATCCCTTCGATCGCAATGCAGCCCTTGAACCAGACGATGAAGAATGTCGTCTTCCCCGGACTCGTTCCGGTCGCGATCGCCCGTCGGAGCACCGTCTCGACATGCTCTTCCGTATAGTACG
>JBDTWZ010000048.1:0-18766 GCA_040006435.1 Acidobacteriota bacterium | reverse complement strand
GTCGCCGTCGGTTTGGCGGTAAGGGGAGTTTAACTACCATGATCAAGATCAATCTACTAAATTCGGTAACAGAACGACAGGGAAGCACGGCAATGGCCGTAGATCGGAAGGTCGGAAGCCCCGCGTCCCGCCTCCTCCTCTTGACGTTATCCGTCGGCTTTCTTCTAGCGGCCGTGATCGGATGGGATGTGATAAGCACCGAAATGGCGAAAGTTGATGCTGTACGCCGGTTCGAAGAGCAGAAGCAGATCGAGAAGGAGCTTGAAGCAGTAATAAAGGAGCAGAAAGAGCTCGAGGAAAAGATCGCCTCGATCGACAAGCGCATCGAAGCTATCAAAAAGCTACGCGACGAACAGAAAGGCCCGGTTGCGGTACTTGAAGCGATGCGCGAGCGTATCGCGATGGTTCCCGGGATCTATCTTCAGAACATCGAGCAAAAGGGCGAACAGCTGGAGATCAAAGGCAACTCGCCCGACGAATCGCAAGTCACCCAGTTCGGACGCAGCCTCGAGTTTTCCAACGGCCTGTTTTCGAATATGAGTATCGAAACCAAGCGTGAGGAAGTCCAGAACCAAATGGCTGTCGCGCCGGTCGGCGGCAAAGAAGCGCCGAAAGTGAACCTCGTGAACTTCACGATCAAAATGGCGTACACGCCGTCAAAGGCGAGCGCGGTCAATCAAGCAGTCCCCGCCACAGCTTCGGCTGGAGGCCCCGCGACGCCTGCCGCTCCGACTCAGGTTGCAAAGAACTAGTCGTCATCAGAAGAAATTGATCCAAGAATAAAGAAGGACACAACAATGTTAGAGAAAATCAAAAATCTGCAATGGCACTACCAGCTTATTCTCCTGGTTAGTATCGCATCCCTCCTCTACTTTTCGGTCTGGTATTTCGTGACCAGTGTGACGCGTGAAGAAGTCCGCGTTAAGAACGAGGAAGTGGCGGCCCTTCAGGCAAAGAATGAGGCGGCCCGTGTCGCTACGCAGCGTATCAACGAATTTCGCGCTCTCTACGCGAGCAAGGCTGTTGAATACGAGGAGCTGAAAGTACTGCTTCCCGAGCAACGCGAGATCACGAATGTCCTTCAGGGTCTCCAGGATAACGCACGAGATTCACGGATGATCGTAATGCGCTTCAGTCCCCGTGACGATACGCAGCAAGACGTGATAATGGCCAAACCCGTCGAGATCGAGGTTGACAGCAACTTCAATAACCTCCGCGAATTCTTTGACAAAATGGCCAAGTTGCCGCGAATCGTGTCGGTAAGCGATTTCAAGATAAATCAGTTGGAAAAGCAGACCGCGGAGAAGACACTTCACGCTCAGTTCCTGCTGACGGCTTACTATGCCGATCCGGAAACAATGAACAAACCAGCAGCACCCGGCAAACCGGGCGCTCCCGGAAAACCTGGCGCCGCTCCGGCCAAACCGGCCAAAGCGCCTGCACCTGCGGCCAAATAGAGCACGCAATACTACGATCGCACATGTCACGAGAGAGAAAAGCCATGACTAACAAAGAAAAGACTGTACGCTTCCTGAGTCTGGGTCTCGCCCTGGCCGGATTTATCCTCATCAGTGGAAGCCTTAACGAACTAGACGCGCAAAGCCGTGACCCGTTCTCGAAACCGGGATGGGCCCGCAAGCGTGACGGTGGTTCGGGTACCGCCACTAAGGACCCGAAGAAGAACGGCCCGCCGACGGATATGGGCGCTCCCAGGATCGAACAACGAGTTGAGTATTACAAACGTCTTCGCGAAACCGCGGCCGCGAGCGGCATGCCCGTTCCCAAAGTGACCTCGGTGTTGACGCTGAACGAAATGGCGGTCACCGGAATTTTCCGGACGCCGCGTGGTTACGCTGCGATGGTCGAGGCGGTCCCGCTTAAGCTTTCGTACACGATCTATCCGGGGGAAAAGTTCTTTGACGGACAGCTCGTTGCCGTTGAAGAAAACCGGCTCGTGTTTCGGCGTGTGGTTAAGATGAGTAACGGCAAGTTTGTTTCGTCCGTCGAAAATAAGCCGCTGCGAAAATATACCGAGCGCGAACAGATTCAGGGAACGGCTCCCGTCGAGACCGACAGTCGGGCATCTGCGGAACCCTCGAACGCTGCGGCTTCGCAATCTGCCGAAGTCCAGGTCGTAAAAAAACCGACACCTATCATGTCCCCGCTGGACGAAATGAATCGACAGGTCCCGTCGGATTCTGACAAGGAAGGGTCAAAGAAAGATTCCAAGAAATCGGTCAAGGTCGCCAAGCGCCAATAGCTCTTCGTCCTGACCGGTTCCCCCAAGCTTCCCAATATTGCAACACACCCTAACAAGGCCATCTCTTGATCCGAAGAAATGGACTCAATCTGTAACGGAGGAAACATGAATTCTCTTCAAATCATTAGCGGTCACGCCCAGAAGACATTGATCGCATTACTTATCACCGGTTTGCTTGCGGTCGCGGCGGCCGCGCAGAAGGTCGAACCGCAGCGTCAAGGTGCCATGTACGGCGACGCTGGGTTTCGGGGCGAGCCCATAAACCTGAATGTCGTTAATGCCGATATTCGTGACATTCTCAACTACATTACCGAGCAGTACGGTGTGAATTTTGTGATCGACAGGTCGGTCAAGTCCGTGCCGGTCACCGTAAACGTAAGCGAGGTACCCTGGAATATCGCCCTTGACTCGATCCTTCGCTCACAGGAACTCGGCGTTCAAGTGAACGGAACGATCCTCAGAGTAGCGGACGCCAAGGCGCTCGCGACCGAAGGCGAGTTATATCGCGCCCAGATGGACAATCAACTGGACGGCTCTCCGCTCTATACAGAATTTATCCGCTTGAACTACGCACGCGCAGCCGGCACGATCGGTCGCGGCAGTTCCACCAGCGGCACCTCTACCGCTGGCGGCCAGGGCGGCGGCAGTGGCGGCGGCTCATCCTCATCATCGTCGAACGCGGGTGGCGGCGAAGGACTTCTTCCGATCATCAAACGACGCCTTTCGCGTCGCGGATCGATCGAGATTGACGGGCGCAGCAACTCGCTCATCATCACGGACGTTCGGCAAAACATCGACGCGATCCGTCAGTTGGTTGCGATACTGGATCAGCCCGAGCCGCAGGTTGAGATCGAGGCCCGCATCGTTGTTGCGACACGCAACTTCAGCCGCGATATCGGCGTCCAGATCAGCGGTATGGTCTTTGGCCCACGCGGCAGCGGAGCACAGGGCGGCACGCTCGACGGAGCTCCGTCGGCACAACCGTTCCCGGCGAGTTTGCCTACGCAGGGTCCGAACGGCAACTTGATCTCGAGCATTCCTAATACGGTAATCGGTCTGACAACCGGTCTGTTCGGAACAGCTCAGATCAACATGCTGATCACAGCGGGTGAAAAGAAGGGACAGGCGAAGATCATCGCGACACCGCGTGTGACGACCCTGAACAACCGAAAGGCGAAGATCGAGAGCAAAACTCAGATCCCCATCTCAACCATCCAGCCGGGCCAGGGTGGCGGAGACCCGATCGTGACCACGACATACATAGATGTACCTCTGAAACTGGAGATCACTCCGCAGATAACCGACGTCGGCACGATCGTACTGGATGTCCTCGCCGAGAACGCGTCAGCGGCAGCATCGGTTTCGGGTGCGAACCCGACCATCAATACACAGATCATGGAAACGCAGGTTACCGTTCCCGACGGGGGAACGACCGTTGTTGGCGGTGTTCTGTTTGATGACGAGCGTGAGAGCCAGGATCGAACACCCGGTCTCTCGCGAATCCCCATACTCGGCTACCTGTTCAAAAGAAAGGGCGTCGAACGGAATACCAACGAGATACTGTTCTTTATCACCCCAAGGATCTCCCGTCCGGATTTTGGGACGACCACAGGCTCTTCCGGAGTAAAAGCGTCGGCAACTATCATTCAGCCGGTTCCGCTCGGCAATCCGACTTCCAACTCGGAAACGGAACCCGCGGATTCGAACCGTCCGTCGACGAATCCTGGACAGACCGTCATATCGGTGCCAGGTCCGACGACCACCCCCCAGAGACCGTAGCTCCGCGTAGCGCGGACATCCGTTGACGTTCCTCCTTTACAGTAAACCCGTCAGAGACCTAACAAGTCTCGGACGGGTTTTTTTAGTTAAGGGAGTCCTTATTGTGAGATATAGCCTGCCGGGACGGGAACGTCACCTGCCAATCCGAACGTAGCGATCGTCGCTCCACCGTCCGTGCTCCGGAGTATGTACCAGACGCCGTCGCGGAAAACTGCGATATCGCTTTTGCCGTCGCCGTCAAAGTCCGCCGGTGCCGGTCTGTCCGTTGAAATGCCGAATTGAACCGCCGAGAACCCGAGAGTCGAGCGGTTCAGGTACCAGACATTGTCCGAGGGCCTAAATACGGCGACGTCCGTTTTTCCGTCGCCATCATAATCTCCCTGAACCGGGATATCGCCGTTAAGACCGAACCCGAGTATAGAGAAACCGGAATCGGTGGTGCGCCAGATATACCAGACGCCGGTCGAGGGCCGCCAAACGGCGAGGTCGGTCTTACCATCGGCATCGAAGTCCGCCTGGGCGACTTTATCCGACGAGACACCGAACTGGCGAATATCGTAGGCTCCGTTCGAGCTCTGGGCTATGTACCAGACGCCGGTCGATGGCCGCCAAACCGCGAGATCGGTCTTCAGGTCGCGGTCATAATCGCCCGGAACAGGGATATCACCAGTTAAGCCAAATTGTGAGATCGCAAAACCGCCTGTGCTCTTCTGGATGTACCAAACACCGGTGGACGGGCGCCACACCGCACGATCCGTTTTTCCGTCGCCGTCGTAATCGCCCGGTACGATCTTGTCTTCGGTAATGCCGAACTGTACCGCCTGAAAACCTCCGTCGGTCGTATTCAGCGAGTACCACACTCCACTTGACGGGCGATAGAGCGCAATGTCGCTGAGGCCGTCTGAATCAAAATTTGAGATCGCGCTGCCCGAAAGGCTCGCCGCGGATTTCGTGTATATGTAATCGCCGCCCGTGCTGCCGTCACTGTTTGCCGCATTCCCCGCTGCGTAAAAGCCAATTTTTCCAACCCGTACAGTCGGGGCGGTCCAGGTGAAGGTCCACGTATTAAAGCCGAACTGCGCTGGAATTATGCCCTCTACCGTGTGCTCGATGTACGTCCGCTGAATTCCATTTACGAGTCCCTCGACAAGCTGCATTTTCGGAGGCGACTGTGGTGGCAAGGTATATGTGCCCACCTTTTGTCCGCGCGAATCGACGGCGGTCATCTGGAACCCGTACACCACGGCATCCGCCTGGTTGACGCGTACGGTGACGGGAATCTGTTGATTGGGCAAATAGTTGGCCGGAATGCCCGTGATGAGAATATTTCCGATGCCGCTGTTGACCGGGAAATCCGAGTGGCAGGCCGTGCAATTTGCTTCGTCCGGAGCGTTAGTGTGCGATGGCGAGGGCCCACTAGCCGATGCCGACACCTTGATGCCCTTCCGCGAGGTATTCGTCAGCCCGGCGACCGCTACTATGCTAAGTGCGATGATAGCGAGCAACTTGGCGGCCCGAGAGCGGCTCGATCTTTTTGTCATAAGGGTAATTCCCCGAAAAAGTATTAGCTCTTAATTTGACGACAAGTCAGTGCGGAAAGTCCAACAAAAAAAGTAAGCGTGACGAAAAACAGGTTGGGATCCGATCAAGAGCCGTCTTAGCCGACTCAACTCGAAATACAAAAGAGGCTGCCTTTTCAGACAACCTCTTTTGACTAACGAAAAATGGGAACGGCGGTCGTGTACCGGCCGCCGTTCCGCGTGTGACTAAGGAATGTACTTAGCGGGGATGGGCACATCGGTTGATAAACCGAAGGGCTGGATCATAAGTCCCGCCGTCGAACGCAATACAAACCAGGTACCGCTCGAGGGACGGAAGACGGCAATATCGTCCTTTCCGTCACCGTCATAGTCTCCGGGAACCGGCGTGTCCGTACTGTTACCAAAGGATGTAATTGATACTCCACCCGTACTCTTCAGTACGTACCAGGTTCCGTTGCTCGGTCGATATACAGCGACGTCGTCCTTGTTGTCGCCATCATAGTCAGCCGGAACCAATCGGTCGACCGCCGTTCCAAACGGAATAGCGTCGAAGTTAGTCGCCGGTGTACCAGTCGGCCGTGCAATGTACCACGTGTTGTTCGACGGACGGAACACAGCTATCTGTGATTTTCCGTCACCACTCGTGTCCATTGCCATCGGTACGTCGCCCGCGACGCCGAACGGCTGGATGTAGTTCGATCCGTTACTGCTGTTGAGCACATACCAAACGCTCGTTGATGGACGGAAGACCGCAAAATCGGATTTGCCATCGCCGTCGTAATCCCCGACCACTGGCACGTCGCCGGTATTTCCCCACGACGCACCGCTGACGGTGAACCCGTTGCTGTTCAGGACGAAGAAGTCCGCCGCTCCAGCCGTATTGGTGGGTCGGAAGACCGCCGTATCCGTTTTACTGTCGCCGTCGTAATCGCCCGGTACCAAGGTGTCGGTTGAAATTCCCCATCCTATCGCCGCGAATCCGGCTGTCGAACGGTTCAGGTACCAGTTACCCTCTGACGGACGGAATACGGAAACATCGGTCTTGCCATCGCCGTCGAAATCAGCTCGTGACCTCGGGACAATCGCATTACAAGTGCCCGTACCCGGAGTACACATTCCACCCGGCAGTGTCGCGCTCAATTTCAGGCCCGGCGTAATGACCGCCTGATTGAACGAGTGCTGGGTGAACTGCGTTCCGGTACTCTGACGCTGGACTCCTACGGTTGCGGAAGCTCCGTTCGCATTCACGGTGGTGCCGCCCATACCGGTCAATGTGTAAATATACTCGTACTGATTGGAGCCTTCATTCAAAACTACGGCGAAGTTGGTTGTCAAACCGTCCGCCGCAACATTGGAGAAATGCTGAGCTCTCCATTCAATTATGAGTTGACGATTTGGAGCCGAACCGATCGTATTGACAAAGATGCCTCCGTTCGCGAGACGGAGCGTAGTCATTATCAGATCATCCCAATACGGGAACAGAGTCGGGTTAGCCCCACCAGGAGCCCCGGGAAGGGCAGTGTTAGTGAATGTCGTTGCTGTCGCTCCGTTAGCCGTTATTATCCCGTTTGTGCTTGCGCTCAACGATGTAACAGCAACGGTATAGAGCGAAGAGGTCCAACCGGAAGGGAGGGGAATCGAGACCGCTGCATCATCCGCCTGGCTTCCCGCCACGAGCACTCCACCTGCCGGGATCGTTCCCGTTGAAGCGGCGAAGTTATAGTTCAATCCCGGAAGACCGACCGGCAGCGTGAAGTTCGCTACCAGCGGTGAGCCGCCACCGCCGCCCGAGTAAGTGACGGTAAGCGAAAAATTCGCACTCGTAAAGCAGGCTACAGTATTATCAACTGAAACCTGGAACGGAGTCGTGTTGTTGATCGGACCGGCACCGCCCGGAATATTGGGATATGCCGAATTCGGCTGGGTGACCGTAATGCCCGGCGTCGTTGTCGACAGCACCGCCGTAATTCCTGTTGCTGGGTTGCCCGAATTATTGGTGATCGGAACATTCAGCGTATTACATTCATTTGGTTCAAGCAGTCCGTTACCTGACGTCACGGCCGGCGTACCACCTGACGAGACATCCGCCGCGTCGAACGCTTCGGTGACGACAGTTGATGAAGTAACTGATGCCGAAAAGCCCATTCCCCGTCGGCGGAAACCTTCGCGAACATCGAGGACATCGGCCGCGGATTCGGGAGCCACAGGAAAAGTCGAAGCAGACATGATGATCGCATCGCGTTCCTGAAGCATATTCGGATTGGCGGGAGCAAGCTTCATGCCGTCGGTTACGACTTGTAAAACCCTCGTTGTACCAGCCGTAAAGCCCAGCCGAGCCACCATCAAAGCGCGAACCTCCCACAAGGCACTAGACCAGATCTCACCTGCGTTATGCACTTGAGCACAACTTCCGACCGTTCCGATCGGCCCACGCGGGAAGGCGCTTATCACGGGCGTGGTGGTCGTTCCGATCTCGCTGTCGCAACCGGTATTCAGATGTCTGAATGTCAGCGGATTGTGCGGGCATGGCCCATTGTTACAAGCAGCACGGGGCGGGCCTCCTGTGAAACCGATAACGGCTTTCGGGAAGCGGCGAATACCATAGTAATAGTTCGCATTGAATCCAGTTGCGACCAAAAATGTCGCATAACCGCCCGTCGTGTAGATTCCGTTTATCGGATCGGTCGGTTCGGCAAGCATCGTGTGACCGTACCAGTCACCCCAGCCTTCGCCCATCATACCGCCCTGGTTGCCCAAGCCGTTATGCAAGCGGGTTGACGTTCCGTGCGTGACTTCGTGAATGATCACGTCCGCATCTGCCGTTCCATCGTAATCGGGTGTCGGACCCGTCCACAAGAACATCTGCATTCTTCCGCGTCCGCCATCTGCCGGAGTCGAAAAGTTAGCATTATTTGTTCCAGAGGAATCCTGGCCTTCAGCCGAAACACGGTCAGCACCTACGCCGCCACGACCGAAGTTGTCATTCTGGAAGTTGCGAGCTGGTTCGGTGAAACCGAGGCCGTACAAAACGTCGTGATAAATATTCATCACATACCACATCTGCACAACCGCACCGCGTTGAGCCCGGGCTATCAAAGGCTCATCCCCCGGAGCCGGATTTCCCGGCGGCGGATTCCACGTTGACGTAAACGTACGGCAGCCGGCGCCCGGACAAGCTGCGTCACCCGGCTGTGGTGCATCTACACCGTTGGTGCCGTCACGATCAATACCGGCTTCCAAAGCGTTGCCATCCGTAAAATTCGTGTTGTCGGTCATCCAACCAAGATTGTTCATCCCGGGGTTTGGAGCTTCGTTACCGATTATCGTACGGAGCGTTCTCGCTGGAATAATTGCACCTTGTGTTCCCGTTGTCGGATCAACCGGGCCCGGCGTCAACGGGGCCGGACTGTCAGCGGAGTCAATATACCCGTTAGGGCTGCCATAAATCTGGTAGGTAGCCGGCTGAGTTTGGTCAGCCGTGATGTTTTCACGCGAAAGCATTGTTCCAGTTTCGGCATCGACGATCACATAGAACGCATTGACAGGCTGCCATATCAAAACACGCCACGATGGACGTGCGACACCGATCTCGGTCGGGAAATACATTTTCTCGGCCGTCGTGGCCCAGTCACCTTTTCCGAAGACCACTTTCAGGTCTGTCGAAGCGGCTTGATCGGGGGACGTCGCAAGTCCCTTAGGTTCAGCGTTGATGTGACCATACGCCCGACGAACGGCATCGAGCGGATTGCCGAAGTTAGTCGAGAGCGATCCGTAATCAAGGCCGGGAGCAAGATCGTTCAGCACGCGAAGCATTTCGCCGGATTTTGTAAAACCGGCCCTGATCTCTCCGCGGTAGACCGGTACATCGTTGATCACCTGGTCCAAACGAGCGAACGACATGTAGCCATTCGGATTTGTATAATCAGCCGCAACTCGTAGAGCGTCGGCTTGCGCATCGGAAACGCCGATCAAGTTGTCGTTTTCTTTTACGAAATTGCGCAGTATTTCGGATCGTGCAACGCTCGAAGGACCGGTCAACCGCTCGATGGTTGGTTTATAGACATCGGGCGAAATAACTGCGGGAGTTCGGAGATCCTCGCTGTATTCGATCTTAAGAGTTTCCACGCGATTCTTGAGAACCTCTTCTCCGCGAACGAACCCGTCGCGAAAATCGGCGATATCCGAGGCGCTCTTCCCAACGGCCTGTCGGGCAGCCGCAAAAAATTCCTCTCCATTTTCAACTTTCGAAGTTCGAATGTCGAAATTCGGCAGAAGATCATCATTGCTGGTCGTGCGTACGACGAGACCCTCGCCGGTTTTGACGCCGGCTTCCGAGCGAAATCGTGACGGTATCAGAATAAGTGCCGTCACAACCGCTAAGACAAATAACGTTAACAGCAGACCGCGCCGGGTCCCTGATAAAAAACTGTTCTGCATTTACAAGCCCTCCTACTAACCTAAAACAGAAAACGACGCCCCCCTGCGGAAGCAACCAAGATCACCTTAAAGATATAAGGACGAGAAATTTATAGTTATTAATCAGACGAGCGAAAAAATTCGGCTCCAAATCCACCGGCAAAACGGCAAAGATGTACGCAATTGTAATAATGGCCGTGACAAAAAATTGAGCCCACAAACTAAAAAAATGTTAGGTATGAAAAAAGGTAGCTAATTATTAGCAGAAAAGCTTGACCGCGTCAACGCACCACCGAGCCTCACGGGCGGCAACTGCTCAAATACCGAAAAAATCCCTTAAAAAACGTAAGCCGCGAATGCACGTCCCAAGATCTGGCTTGGAACGGTGAATCCGCGGCCACGCTCATAGGCCGAACGAATTACGGAATGTACTCAGACGGTATTGCTACGTCCGAGGACAATCCGAACGAAGTCGCGAGGAATCCCGACGTCGAACGGTTCAGATACCAAACGCCGTTTCTATAAACCGCCTGGTCATCCTTTCCGTCGCCGTCATAATCGCCCGGAACGGGAATATCCGTGCTGATTCCAAAGGGTATAAAATCGACGGATCCGTTGGTTGAGCGAAGGATATACCAGGTGCCATTCGAGGGTCGGTAGACTGCGATGTCATCCTTGTTATCGCCGTCGTAATCAGCCGGTACCGCACGATCGGTTCCGACACCGAAGTTCGTCGTCGTTACTCCGCCCGTACTCTGCGCGATCCACCATTGTCCTGCACGATAAACGGCGATGTCGGTTTTCCCGTCAGCATCGTAATCGCCAGGGACTGCAAGGTCACCCGCAGCACCGAAAGTGCTAATGATAATTCCACCCGTGCTCTTGAGCACGTACCAAGTGTTGTTCGACGGTCGGAAGACAGCGATGTCAGTCTTGTTGTCTCCGTCATAATCGCCCGCAACCGGCAAGTCGCCCGAGACACCGAACGCCGTCGAGGTGAAACCGCTGTCCGACGAACGCAGGATCCACCATGTTCCCGTCGAAGGCCGGAAGATCGCGGTATCGGCCTTATTGTCGCCGTCAAAATCTCCCGGCGCCAACAGATCGTTGGAGAGCCCCCAATTTATCACCGTAAATCCCGCCGTTGAACGGTTGAGATACCAATTGCCCTCGGACGGACGGAACACCGAGAGATCGGTCTTACCGTCGCCGTCGAAATCGGCTCTCGACCTGATCGCCGTCGGATTAAACGAGCATGAATAGCTCCCGACAACCCTAATTCCGTCAACATACCAGCCCGGATTCGGACCCTGTCCAGTCGTATTATCGTCAGCGCCGAAGCGGAATCGTAGCTGAATGTTCTGTCCACCCGCAGATGCAGGAAGACGGACGATCGATGTCACGTACCCATTCGAACTTCCGTTCCACGCATTTCTGTTTGCCAGCGGATTGTTTACTCCGGCACCCAAAATGCCATTATAGCCGTTCTGAAGGAACGAGCCGCCGGCAGTAATTATGTCCGTGAATGCTCCGCCGGCGATGCTGATCTCAAGTACTCCACCGTCCCATCCGGCCTCAGTATCGTATCGGTTGCGGAATTCGACAGCCGCAGTCGAGGTCTGGATCGCGATCGAAGGTGACGTTAGGTTAGTACCGCCGCCCACCGTTGCCGGATCGAGCGCGAACGCCGCATTCGGTGGTGAATCCGGTGTATTCGTCGTGGTCACGAAGTTAATGCCGCCGGAAACAACATCCGCCGTCCAACCCGCAGGCAGAGCCGGAGCCGTTACTCCGTCGAAGTTCTCAGAGGAACTTATGACAGGTGCGCCGAGGACAAACGACCGCATAAAGCTGGTCGCGCCGATACTGCTGTTTACATTGATCGTTATGTTGTGAATGCTGCCGCAGCCCGCTCCGCCGGGAACCGTATAACTCATTGGCTGACTTACCGTGGCGTTGTGATTGATGGTGCCATAGCTTGCCGAACCACCGCCGACTATCTGGGCGGTGACACCGGTTGCCGAACCACCGGTAACGTTGGTGAGAGGAACCGTAATGACGAGTGGTTCGCCGGGCTCAGGAACTCCGTTGTTGTTTCCGCCAGCATCGCTCACGGAGAACGAAGGTACCTGCGTCAGATTAGGCAGATCGAAGGCCTCGGTGACCCGAGCGTTGCCGGCGCCCGTTCCGACGTTTTGAATGCTTGAGCTAAACCCCATTCCGCGAATCGCGAAACCTGACCAGATGTCCGCGACGTCAGCTCCGGTTCCGCCCATCGTCGCGGCCGCAAGAATTGCGTCACGTTCGGTCAGGAACGTCGGCCCCAATGGGGCCAGCTTCATGCCGTCGGTTACGAATTGCAGAGTGCGTCGGTTGCCAACAGCCCAGCCCAGACGCGTAACCATTTTTGCCCTTACTTCCCAAAGCGCGCTGCTCCAAACTTCGCCGGCAGCGTGAACCTGATCAGCCGTTGTAGAAATGTGAGGCCCGGCCATTGCGGCGAAAGCACCATCCGTCGTATTCGCCGTTGACTGATCGATGTCGGCGAATGTCATCGGATTATGCGGACGATTCATCGGCCCTCCTGTCGCCGCCATTACCGCTTTCGGGAAGCGGCGAATTCCGTAGTAATAACTTGCGTTTCCAATGACGCCAAAGCCTTGGAACAACGCGTAGCCGCTAAGGGCATAGAGGCCGTTGACGTTGTCGCCCGGCTCGGACAGCAGCGCGTGCGCATAGAAATCGGACCAGCCCTCGCCCATTGCGCGAGATATATTCAACGAAAGACCAGAGTTGTTTCCGTGCAGCCGGTTCGAAGTTCCGTGCGTAACTTCATGGATCATGATGTCGGCATCGCCGGTTCCATCCCGGTCCGGGTTTGGCCCGGTCCAGACGAACATCTGCATACGTCCGCGCACTCCGTCGGCGCCCGCCGAGAAGTTGGCGTTATTAGTGCCTGAAAAGTCCTGTCCCTCAGCAGAAACCCGATCGGCCGCGAGGCCGCCGCGCCCAAAGTTGTCGTTTTGGAAGTTGCGCGCTTGCTCGGTGAATCCAAGACGATATAGTTCGTCGTGATACCAGTTCATGATCCAAAACTGTTGGATCACAGCGCCTCGCCTTGCTTCGGCGACTGACGGAGCGTCACCAGGTGCCGGGTTGCCCGGCGGCGGATTCCAGAGAGATGTGAATACTCTGTTCGGACTTCCTGTAGCCTGGGTTCCCGGATCGATACCGTTCGGAGATACCAGATCGAGACCAGACTCGACCGCGTTGCCGTCCGTGATGTTTCCGCCGTCCGTGATCCATCCGGAATTATTAAATGTATAAGGTGCTTCGTTGCCGATCTGCGTCACGCTCGTTCGACTGAGAAGTGTGCCTAACGCTCCGTCCGCCGGCGACGTGTTCGCCGAAACATACGGCGAAAGCGGAGCTGCACTGTCCGCGACGTTTATCATCGCGTTCGGGTTTACATACACCTCGTAGGTCGACGATTGCGTTTGATCTTCAGTGAGGTTCTTTCGCCAGAGCATCGCCCCGGTATTCGCATCGACGATCACGTAAAATGCATTGACCGGCTGCCATATAAGAACTCGCCATGCCGGAACCGCGACACCAGGCTCCGTCGGGAAGTACATCTTCCCGGCCGTCGTCGCCCAATCGCCGTTGCCGAAGACCACCCTCAGATCAGTCGAAGCTGTTCGATTTTGAAGAGTCTCTTCCTGCGTCAGTTCATGCTTGATCAAGCCGGCGGCATAACGAACCGCAGCCGCCGGATCGCCGAAGTCTTGCGACAGCGATCCATAGTCGAGGCCCGGCGCGAGGTTATTGATGACCCGGCCCATCTCACCATTCTTAGTGAACCCGGCTTTTACTTCACCACGGAAAACCGGCACTCCATTGATCTCTTGATCAAGCTCGACAAACGAAAGGGTGCCATCCGGATTTGTGTAATCGGAGAAAACCTTTAGGCTGGCGATCTGATCGTCGCGCATTCCGACAAGCTCGTTGTTCTCCATAAGGAAGTTCTTAAGGACGTCGGAACGTTTTGCGGACGAAGCTCCGGTCAGAAACGCCCTCCCCTTGGACACGTCAGGTGCGATGACCTCCGGGATCCGAATGTCGCTGTTGTACTCGATCTTCAGCGTCGGAAGCTTTTCCGCGAGCGCATTCTCGCCGCGCACAAAATCCGCCCGAAGGTCGGCGACGTCAGCCGCGCTCCGGTTGAGAGACGATCTAAAAGCCATCACTCGATCAGTAGCATTTTTATCAGTGCGGATATCGTAATTGGGGAGATCGTCTTGTTGACTGATCGTCCGGTGGAAGAGGCCCTCGCCCGTTGAACGCGTCGTCGCTTCCGACCGGAATTGCGTTGGAATGATGACGAGCGCAGTCGCGAATGTGAGAACAAATAACGTTAGCAAAGGTCGGTGTCGAGCCTTGGCCGGTACAGTGAACTTCATGAAATTTCAGCCCTCCTAAGAAGCTTGATCCTATATGTTTGTTGATCCCGAAAACCGCGGCTCGATTTCAGGCCGCATACCCGGCGCGAAATGAACCCTTTCGACACCGGAAAGATTTACGATTACAATTTATTAAGAAAGCGGAAGGCAGTGATATCTTTCGAGATCTGTATATCCGGGACAATCTCACTTTCTTGCACAACGAGTTAGCGACGACTGCAAGTGTTGTTTTTACCAAACTATCGGTTGCCAGTCAATTTAATCTCCTAGAACATGCCCGACAGCCTCATTGACAAAGTATTCGGCACCGGCGGCCTGATCGCCAAGTCTCACGATAACTACGAGCACCGTCCCGGCCAGATCAAGATGGCGGAGGAGATCGTCCGGGCCTTCGAAGAGAAACGACATCTCATAGTCGAGGCGGGGACCGGGACGGGAAAGACACTGGCGTATCTTGTGCCCGCGATCGCCGCCGCACTGTCAACCAAAAAACGCGTCATCATCTCGACAGGGACCAAGAATCTGCAGGAACAGTTAATGGAGAAAGACATTCCATTTCTGCAGAAAGTGTTACCCAAGAAATTTTCGGCTGCATACATGAAGGGCCGATCAAATTACGCGTGTCTCTATCGAATCTCAAAGGCTGAGCATCAGCCGATACTCGGAGGGCTCGATGAGATGGATCATTTCGACGAGGTGCGTCGATGGGCATACGAGACGAAGGTCGGCGATCGTCGCGAGCTCACAAATCTCCCCGAAGATATTTCATTCTGGAGCCGCATAAACGCGCGCTCCGAGATTTGTCTTGGTCAGAAGTGTCCGGATTTTGAGCCGTGTTTCATAACTCGGATGCGTGCCCGGGCCGAAGATGCCGATATTGTCATCGTCAATCATCATCTCTTTTTTGCCGACCTTAGCGTTCGCGGCAATCAGTATGGCCGCGTGATCCCGGATTATTCCGCCGTGATATTCGACGAGGCCCATCTGATCGAGGACATCGCCGCAGACTATTTCGGTGTGCAGGTTTCGAATTTTCAGATCGATGAGCTTGTCCGCGATACGGACACGCTACCGATCACCGATGCCGTTGTGACGCGCGATCTTACGAAGATCGCTGCAAAGGTCATCGGCCTCGCCGAACAATTCTGGATCCGTTTTACTCAGGCTCGGTTCGATGGGCGCTACCCTCTTTTGGAGGACGTCTTTTCATACCGAACGAAGAACGGAGAAACGGCACCCACTCAGCTCGGCGAGGCGTACGAAGCGCTCGATGGAGTTCTATCGCGTCTTATTGCGGCGATCGATCCGTTCGCGGATACGATCCCGGAAGTGGAGAGCCTGGTCCGTCGTACAAAACAGACGCGTGCCGATCTCGATTTCGTCGTGCACCAGGCTGAACACAATTACGTTTACTGGCTTGAGCGTCGCGGGAAGGGAATGTTTCTTCGCGCCTCGCCTGTCGATGTTTCGGAACTGCTTCGCGAAAAGCTTTTCGAAAAGGTCGAGACGTGTGTCTTGACGTCTGCGACGCTTTCGAGCGGCGGTTCGTTTAATTTTGTGCGTGAACGTCTCGGATTGGACACGGGGAAAACAAATGTTCTTCATGCATCGTCATCGTTCGATTACGAGAATCAGGCGATCGTGTATTTGCCGAAATCGATGCCCGATCCGCGTACGCCGGAATTTACACAGCTTGCGGCGGGCGAGATCGTGAAGATCCTGCAAGTGACGAACGGACGTGCGTTTGTTCTGGCAACGAGCCACTCGTCGATGAACGCATTGTATGAGCTTGTTTCGTCGCGTGTGGGTTTTCCATGTTTCGTTCAGGGATCGATGTCCAAAAGCGGTCTGCTCGACAAGTTTCGCGAAACGCCGAACGCAGTGCTGTTTGCGACGGCTAGTTTTTGGCAAGGCGTCGATGTGCAGGGCGATCAGCTTTCGTGCGTCATAATCGACAAACTTCCGTTCGCGGTTCCGACCGACCCGATCGTCGCCGCGCGTTCGCGTTTTATCGAAGAGAACGGCGGGCGCCCATTCTTCGAATACAGCGTTCCGCAGGCGGTGATCGCATTGAAACAGGGGATCGGCAGGTTGATCAGAAGCAAGACGGACCGCGGCGTGATCGCGATCCTAGACCCGCGCTTGCGAACGAAGGGATATGGAAAAGATTTTTTGACGAGTCTGCCGAGGATGAGAATAACGAGTGATCTGAATGACGTTTCGGAGATATTTGACGATCATTCAAAAAGCACGAAGGCGGCGAGATAGCACCAGAGGTGCTGCGATCGTTTTCCGAGGGCGTGCCCTTCGCTAATTACTCCGGCGGCCCAGGGCTAAATTACGATCGCACCGTTGGTGCTTGTATTGATGAGGCTTCGGCGCTGGCGACGGCCTAACGTATAATCTGTTTCATGCCAGGATTCTACGAAGTGATAATCGAACGCAATTTCTCATCCGCTCATCAGCTGCGCGGATACAAAGGGAAGTGCGAGAACCTGCACGGTCACAATTACAAGATCGAGATCTACGCACGGGGCGAAGAGCTAAACAACATCGGACTGCTTATCGACTTCGGTGATCTGAAGTCCGCCGCGGACGAGATCGTAAAATACCTCGATCACCGCAACATAAACGAGCTCCCGCCGTTCGATGAAGAACTGAATCCATCTGCCGAAAATCTGGCGAGATATATTCTCGAATATGTGAACGGCCGCGTCGCCGACGAACGCGTTCAGGTGTATAAAGTCCGCTGCTTCGAAACACCGACGAGCGTTGCGACATATCAAGTTGAAAAGTGAAACAGGGAGAACATGGAACGTAAAACGGCCGACGAATATCCGCGGGAGTTATTAGATCTATTTCACGAGTACCAGCACGGGGATGTCCTTCGTCGATCGTTTCTAAACGGAGTCGCGAAGTTTGCCGTCGGCGGACTCACCGTCGCGGCGATCTTTGAGAGCCTTGCGCCAAATTACGCATGGGCGCAGACAGTGCCGAAGGACGACAAGGACCTGAAGGTCGGATACGAGACTGTGCCATCGCCCGCCGGGAATGGCTCGATCAAGGGTTATCTCGCACGTCCCGCGAAAGGCAAGAAGTTTCCCGCCGTGCTTGTCATCCATGAGAATCGAGGGCTCAATCCGTACATCGAGGACGTCGTGCGACGGTTCGCAAAGGCGGGCTACGTGGCGTTCGCTCCGGATGGCCTGACGTCAGTCGGCGGCTACCCCGGGAGTGACGAAAAAGGCGGCGTCGCCTTTCGTCAGGTAGATGGCAAAATGATGACCGAGGATTTTGTCGCCTCCGCGAAGTGGCTAAAGGCGCGGCCTGATAGCAAAGGGAAGTTAGGTGCCGTTGGATTCTGCTTCGGCGGCGGGATGGTAAATCAGCTTGCGGTCCGCCTCGGCAAAGACCTTAAGGCGGGCGTCGCGTTCTACGGACGCCAGGCCGGTGTCGCAGACGTGCCGAAGATCGAGGCTCAGATGATGTTCCATTACGCAGGCAACGATAAGGGTGTCAACGCCGGCATCGAGGCCTACGAAGCTGCTTTGAAAGAGAACAAGAAAAAGTTTGAGACCTTCACTTACGAAGGAAAGCAGCACGGCTTTCACAACGACACCACACCGCGCTACGACGCCGAATCGGCGAAACTAGCATGGGAACGCACGCTGAAGTTTTTTAAGAAGAATTTGAAATAGCTGAACTGAACGTCGCGAGACTCGCGAAGAGCATCCGGAGACAAAAAGACTATGAAGACATTTCTTTCCGTCGTTGTTCTGATACTTGCAATATCGTCGATCGCCTTGGGGCAGTATAAGAAGGGCAGCGTCGAGGAGAAGTTGATCCAGATGGACAAGGCCTGGACGTCGGCCGAATTAAAAGGCGATACGAAGACAGTCGGCGATCTGATAGCGGCAGATTTCGTCGGTACTACCCAGCGAGGCGAAATTCAAAACCGATCTCAGTATGTTTCCTCGGTGGTGCCGAATGCTGATTTCGTAAAGTCCGACGATTACAAAGTTACAATCTACGGCAGTATTGCCGTGATGACCCATCGTTCGACCGTTTCGGGCGTGAGGAACATGCAATTCCGGAGCACACACGTCTGGATGAAACGTGGCGGCAAGTGGCAGATCGTTGCTCATCATGGCAGCCAGATCGTACCGGAAGAGGAATGACTCGAATTTGGATTTCGTTCGTGTGTTTCGTTTGATTTGTATGTTTGCAAGGTCGTGCTCCTTCGTGTGTTTCGTGCGCTTGTATGTTCGAAATGTCCGGTGGTAGTAGGCTGGATGGTAAGTGAGAATGAC
>JBDTWZ010000047.1:0-18825 GCA_040006435.1 Acidobacteriota bacterium | reverse complement strand
CACCTTTTTCAATGTACTCACGCGTCCGCGAATTCGAAACAAGAATTTCGATCGCCGCGATCCGTCCTCCGCCGACTTTCGGCATAAGTCGTTGCGAGATTATCCGGCGGAAAGATTGGGACAGGCGAGTTCGAATCGGAGCTTCTTCGATCTTTGGGAAGACCCCAATAATGCGGTCGATGGTTTTCGCCGCGTCGATCGTGTGAAGCGTCGAGAGGACCAGGTGGCCCGTTTCGGCAGCTTCCAAAGCGACCTCGATCGTCTCACGGTCGCGCATTTCTCCGACAAGGATCACCTTCGGTGCTTGTCGAAGTGCGGCACGCAAGGCTAGGGCGAAATCCGGTGTATCGGAATGTAATTCACGCTGGTGAACGGTGCTGAGTTTGTGGTCGTGAATGAATTCGATCGGATCCTCGATCGTCACGATATGATATTTTTTTGTCGCATTGATCAGATCGATGATTGCGGCGAGGGTTGTCGATTTTCCCGACCCCGTCGGCCCTGTCACCAGGACCAGGCCATTCTTGAGTTGGGCAACGTTCATCACTGCTTCGGGCAGGTTAAGTTCCTTCCAATTAGGAGGCTGAGTCGGGATCACGCGCATTACGACAGCATGTGTTCCCCGTTGACGAAATATGTTGACGCGAAAACGGCAGAGTCCCGGAACGCTGTACGAAATGTCGGAAGACCCTTTCTTATCGAGTGTCTCCAGAGCCTGCTCGTTTCCAGCGAGCATGAGGTCAACCATGCCTTTTATCTGCAGTGGCTTTAGGACCTCAAGCCCAGCTATCGGAACGCTCTGCAACTCACCCGTCAATTCCACCTGAGGTGCTCGGCCCGGCGAGAAGATCAGGTCGCTGACCCTGCTATCTATCGCAAGCATTCGCTGAAGCACCCCGTGAAATGACTTAAAGTTGTCCTCTGCTAAAGAACCGGTCTCAGTTCCCGCCGAAGCGGTTGATTGTTCGTACATGTTGAGTTTTGTAAGACTAAATGGGAATCAGGACGCGAGGCTGGGGCCGCCAAGTAAGGATCGGCACCTTCAAGCCTACTACTTTACTGCTATACAACGCAAAGATTTGGTGTCCTTGCCCGCGCGGCTATTATCATTTAAAATCTTGGATTTTAGGTCGACGCCGGTAACGACAAGGTGTGGATGACAGTGAGCTAACTACTCAAGAGGAAGACATAAATGAAACGAGTTGGCATTTTAATGGGACGTGAAGTGACGTTTCCGGAATCTATGATCAACGGCATTAATGAGAAAGGCCGCGGCGAGGTTGTCGCTGAGATGGTCTCGGTCGGCGGTATCCGTCTCGACGAATCGAAAAAGTACGACGTGATCATCGATCGTATCTCGCACGAGGTTCCGTATTATCGCGCGATGCTCAAGCGGATGGCGCTCGAAGGAACATATGTCATCAACAATCCATTCTGGTGGTCTGCCGACGACAAGTTCTTTAACTTTTCGCTTGCGGCAAAGATAGGTATATCGATTCCGAAAACCGTTTTGCTTCCCCAGCACGGTTACATAAAAGACATTACGAGTGAGTCCCTTCGTAATCTGGAATTTCCGATCGACTGGGAAGGCATCGTCAACTACGTCGGCTTCCCTGCCTTCCTCAAACCGCATGACGGGGGCGGCTGGAAGAACGTTTCTAAGATCCATTCGCTGGAAGAGCTGTGGTCGGAATACAACCAGTCGGGCACTCTTTGTATGACTTTGCAGGAAGGCATCGAGTACGACCAGTTTGTCCGCTGCTATTGCGTCGGAAAAGAGAAAGTTCTCATCATGCCGTACGATCCCTCGAAGCCGTATTTGAGCGGGATGCAGTACGTGAACGTCGAAAATTACTTGACTCCCGAACTGCACGAGCGTGTTGAGCGTGATGTGATCACGATCTGTAAAGCGCTCGGCTACGATCTTAATACGGTCGAGTTCACGATCAAGGACGGAATTCCATATGCGATCGACTTTATGAATCCGGCTCCGGATGCGGAAATCGCATCCGTCGGCGAATACAATCACCGTTGGATCGTCGATCACATGACGGACTTTATTCTGAAGAAATTAGAAGAGGGCTTTGAGACCCCCAACTATCGCTGGTCCGAAATGCTCAACCCACCCGTGAAACAGGCCAAGGTAAAGGCTCCGACCGCAAAACCGGCGGCAAAAAGAGTAAATTCGAAGAAAGCCGGAAAGTAACTCGAAAGTAAAATGTAAAAGAGCGGACGTCATATCGACCGCCGCTGTTTTACTTTTTACTTTTTACATCTTTAGTCCTCCGTCTCCATCAGCTCGAACGGAATACGGGGCGACAGCATTCGCGTCAACACGATCGTAACTGTCCAAATTGCCAGGCTGACACCCGAAACCGCCCAACCTATGTTCGCCACGAGATCGTCGCCGAGCGCAAGCCCGAACGCGATCGCCACGAAGCCAAGGATGTTCACTCGAAAGCTTGATCGCTTAGTGCGATCAAGCGTGTCGAGCAAATTCACGCGGCTGATCTCAAGCTCCATGTATTCCTCGTCGTCATTCAGGTGCGAGAAATAATCGACCTCGGTTTGGGTCCAACGCCGCAGCGAATTCGTCGCCGCCACTTGCTCAGCTGCCGAGAAGTTATGAATCACGTGTGCGATCTTTCCCTCGCGCAACGCAAGCTCAGCCTGACCGCGCAGTGTCCGAAAATTTTTACCGACAGCATTTGCGACGCGTTTGAATACGATACCGGCGCGGCGCCATTCACCGATCTGAAAATACGATTCACCTATCCTCGAAAGCAGCCCGTTGTCATCGCCGGCATATCGTTCCGCGAGCCGCATCATCGCCCTTGCCCTGCGCTCCAGTTTCTGGTCACTTTCCGAGCCCGCCACAGATCTGATACATTCCGCAAATTCAAAAAGGAGTTTTGCATCACGGGGGCCGAGTATAGCCGCCCGCCGAAACGCCTCCAGGGCTTGAAGCAAGAGTCCGGAAATCCTCAGTTCGTTCGCCAGCCGGCGGAGGTGATTGGCTTTATCAAGATCATTTCCGTCATCCGAGAGCGATCGCAAAGCAGAGGGATTCAGATGGATGTCACGAAACGAACTATCCAAAACATCGCTCGATGGAATATCTGATTCCTTCGCCCGCTGCCCTGCGTCCCGCTTATCAGCAAAATAATCTCGAAGATCGATGGACGGGTTATCAAGACAGTCCTCGTCGATGCGGGGCAGGAGCC
The DNA here is from genome assembly GCA_040006435.1 of Acidobacteriota bacterium. GTDB lineage: Bacteria > Acidobacteriota > Blastocatellia > Pyrinomonadales > Pyrinomonadaceae > OLB17. The sequence continues at coordinate 15,601 of JBDTWZ010000047.1, read as the reverse complement.
GTTTGATAATCTTTCCGAAGCCGCGGTGCCGCGACGAGAACGAGAATCTTACGTTCTTGCCCCTTACCGTCGTCCGGTATGTGAAATAGATATTCCGGCCGCGTTTGATCCCCGGAAAAGCGACGGTTTCAACCTGCTCGATGTCCGAGATTTTTAGCCGGTCGCGAGTTCCGGTGGCGCGAGCCAACAGGTAAGGCATTAGGCCCGTCCGGCGAATGCGCTTCCCATCAAAAGTGAGCTTATCGCCCATCCATAGGAGTGGAACGATTATCCATGCGATGAACAGGAGCGGAATTGAGTAGTCGAGATACCCAAGGTAAGCCACCAGTGCCGAGAAAAAGGAAATGACGAATGATGCCGAGATATATCCACCCGCCAGCGATCGGACGAATACTAAATTCTTTTTGTGGTGCGAACCTCTCTCAAACATCGTTATGGTGGTAATTCTCCGAGCGAGACGGCATCATGCTCTACATCTCAAAAAACAATCAATGACAATGCAAATTTAAAAAGGCCGGCGTTCGAAAGAGAAAACTACCTCTTGAACAACGGCCGTTTGTCCGAACCTTGATCTATTGCCCGAACGGGAATCCGCCGAGTGGCGGTTCCGGCGCCGGCTCCTGAATTTCCTTCGCCTTCTCGGGGTCAAGTTCGCGGAGTTTATCCTTTGCGTTTTGGGCCGTCGGGGAAAGCGGGACTGCCTTCCCGTCCGTATCCTTAACTTCACTCGCGGCATTCACGAGTTTGAAAAGAAGATCGACGGCTTCCGCATTTTTTCCCTGCTTTTCGTACAACTTCGCTATCTCAAAATTGACCGTTTCCTTCGAAATTATGGGGTCGGTCATTTCAGATAATTCTTGATAAAGCGCAATCGCATCGTCGATCCTTCCATCGTCAGCTCTCGTTTGGGCAAGTGCGAATTTAGAAAGCTTTCCCACCTCACCACTCGATTTAGACAATTCCTCAAATGACGTAATTGCGGATGCCCGATCTAACCCAAGCCGATTTGCCGCAGCAAAGTATTTGGCTTTCTCGCCAACTTCGCCGCCGAACTTTTCCGCGACCTTTTCGAATTCCCCTACCGCAGCCTCGGCGCGCTCCTTCTCGGTCTTGAAGGTCTTCTCTGTGGAGCCTGCCGGAACCGGTTGGTCAGTCACGCGTGTCTGAGAAACCTCGATCGCTTTGCCAAGCGCCGTCTGTGCCGTGGCGTTGGATCGGCCACTCCATGCGTAAATGATCCAAATTATTATGCCGAGGACAGCGAGCGCCCCTAGGCCGTAGAGAATGTTCCTTCCCTGACCCTCGAAGATCTTTCCTGCGTCCTCGATCTTACCGCCGATTCGCTGTTGAAATGGATCTTGATACCGGGGTTTGTCCTTTGGTTCGTTCGTCGGTACCGCTAATGGTTCGACGCGTCTCTTTTTCCGTGCCATCGTAAATAATGCAAGTTCCTGATAGTTAGCCGTTGTATAATCCAGGAAAACGGCCCTTTTCCAAAAGAGCTAATGTAGCTTAAATACGCACTGAGGGCAAATATGAAGAAACTGGCGAATGTGAAATCTCAAAGCCTTATCGATCAAGAGGTTTTTTCCCGCGGGTCGGGAACATTTGCGGGAACGTGGTGTCTAAGTAACCGTTCGCTTAAGCGGCGAACCGTGAAATGTTAGTTCTCTCCGCACCGGAGAAAGGCAAGCGCACGAGATGATCTTCGGGAAGTCAATCGCTTTTGACGAGGAAGACGTAGGAAAGGTCGCCGTGGCGGTCAGTGTTTCCTCTGCGTTTGCGGCGACCGATTCGGATTTTATCGATCGCCTTCGGAACGGCGATTCCGAAGCATTTGATACTTTAATAACTCGGTACTCGGGCGGTATCTACTCGCTGCTTTACCGAATGACGGAAGATGCCGAGGAGGCACGCGATTTGACGCAGGAAACATTCTTAAGCGCGTTGAAGTCCATCAAGTCATTCCGCGGTGATGCAGAATTGAAAACCTGGTTGTTTCGCATTGCCCTAAACCATTCTCGAAATCGGTTTCGATGGTGGAAGCGACGGAAGCGAAGCGAAACGGTCTCGCTGGACAAGCCGATAGGCGAAGGTACGGCAACGATCGGAGATACGATCGCTGATGATGGCGAGAGCCCGGAACAGATTGTGCTGAGACTGGAACGTCGCGAGCGACTAATGAAGGCGCTTACCGCCCTGCCGGAGATCTTTCGCGAAACCATAGTCCTGTGCGATATCGAGGGCCTCGGTTATGAAGAAACAGCACGGACCTTGAACATAAACATCGGAACGGTCAAGTCCCGTATCGCAAGGGGTCGTGAGCTACTGCGAAAAAAGCTGAGTGATTTTTGAAAATTGAGCGGATGATTGACTCGCCCCGGTTTTATCTTTGAAGACGAAATTATCGGTGCCAAACGAGGTCGAAGAGGACGGGTGAGTTCATCCACCAGGCTAATGCCGACGGCGACGGCTTTGATAAAGACCGGCAACAACGTCGTCTGGCATATAAGCAAGATGGAAGAACCTTTACGCGTTGTTTTCTGCGAGCAGGAAACAGCCGGGGTCAGTGAGTTATTCGCTCAAAGCAGAAATTATGACTAAATGTGAGGAGCTACAATTCGATCTGCCGATGTATTTCGATGGAAGTTTGAACGCGGACGAGCGCTCTACCATCGACATGCATCTGCCCGAGTGCCCTCTCTGCCGTCAAAAGCTTTCCGAGTTTGAAGAATTATCGCTTGGGTTAAGATCGATCCCGCGTCAGTCAGCTCCCGGAGATCTGATCAACGCTATCCGCGCATTGGTCGGTGCGCAGCTCGCTCTTTCAACCGGAGCTCCGTCGTTTCGCCTGATCGAACGGCGACACCGATGGGTGGATACTTGGCTTATGCCCTCGGCCACTGGCGCAATTGCCACGCTGGTTATTGGCTTTACCCTGCTGTCACTAACGCTGTCGTCTTCGCCGGTTCCGCTGTCGGCTCGTGAGATTTCGAGAACGCCCCTGAGAACGCCGGTGTTCCTTGCAAGCAACCCTGACATATCGCCGGATGAATACGTTCGAGGCCGCTTCGCGGTCTCCGGCGAGTCGCCGAGTATTAATCCCCGCGGAGCTCTCGTTGCTTTGACAAGATCTCTCGTCCGCGGCGAGATGCGTGACGACGAGGTAGTGGTCGTTGCGGATGTCTTCAGCAACGGACTTGCCCAAATAGCCGAAGTCGTTGAACCCTCGCGAGATCGAAAGGCTGTCGAGGAACTACAAAAAGCTTTGGGCTCGGATCCGTCATTGGCCCCGTTTGTTCCCGCTAATCTGGATCAACGGTCTCCAGAGACTATTCGTGTGATTCTCAAAATTCAGAATGTTAACGTAAGCACGTCGTCCCTCGGCCCGACGCTTAAATCCAGAAGATCACACCGCTAGTATTCGCGCCTAAAAAGAAAAAGAACCGCGGGATCTTGCTCCGCGGTTCTTTTTCGACGGTGTGAATGGAAACGGTTAGGACTTGTCGATCTCAGCCTTAAGTTTTCCTGCAAGCTCCGGATCAAGCTCACGCAACCGATTATATTGTTCGAGCGCCGCCGTCTTGTTCTTCAGGCGAAGCTGGATAATTGCGATGTTGTATCGCGCCTTCCCGAACCGCGGGCTCAATGAGAGGCATTTCTCATAAGCCTCAATCGCTTTTTCGCGTTGGTTGTCGGCGAAGTAAGCATTCCCCAGCAGATAGAATCCGTCGGCTGAAACCGAATTCTTTTTTGTATAGTCGATTAGGCCAACGACTGCCTGCTTGTAGTACTTCGTCGCCTCATCCGGTTTTCCTGTAAGGTCGTATGCGCGGGCGAGATAAAAATAGGTTTCGCCGTCATTCGGGTTGCGTCTCAGTGCGTTGTTACACTCGCGTATCGCCATGTCGGGTTTCTTTGAATCGTTATAGGCTCGGCACAGATATGTGTAGGCCAAATAACGCTCGGGCAAGAATCTAATGCCTGCCTGCGCCGCCTGGATCGCCTCGTCATTTCGGTCGGCAAGACTATAGAACCAGCTGAGATTCGTGTATATATGCCCGTCATTCGGAAATACGCGAAGTGCCTTGCGTGAAATGTCGATCGCCTGGTTAATGCGATTCTGGTCGCGGTAAATCTCAGCGAGGTTCTCGTACGCCGAATACGTGTCGGGCTTGGCAGCAATCGCCTTAAGATAGGATGCGATCGCATCGTCTGACTTCGACTGTTTTCGAAAAGCGTCTGCCATTATCAAATTGGCTTCGCCCAGCATCGGAGTTCCCCGCCGGATCGCTTCCGAGGCGGCCGCGATCTGTCCGTCCAAATTGCCTAAACCAGCCTGCGCACGCGCGATGTTCAGAAACAGCTCAGCCGAATTCGACGGATTCTTCAAAACTACTTGCTGATAGGCGTCTACCGCGTCGCGGTAATTGCTCCGCGCGTAGCTGATGTCGCCAAGGCCCTGCAAGAACTCGAGATTGTTCGGATCAAGTGCCAGTCCCTGTCTGATGTCTGCCAGCGCCGGATCAAATTCCTTGTTAGCGAAATGCACCCGCCACCGAATTCGGTAGATCTCGAGAGGTTTCTTGTACCCCTTTTCCATCGCCAGATTGAGCTCTGGCAGTGCGAGTTGATTCTCGTCGACATAGTGATGAGCAACGCCTTTCCAAAAATGATACTCAACGTTGCTCGCATCGAGGGAGATTGCCTGAGCGTATCCATCTATAGCCGTCCGATAGTCACGCTTTACAAACGAGGCGGCCGCCTTATCCGCGATCTGCTTGGCTTTTTTTGCGTCCTTCTTCGATTGTGCCGTGACGTCGTTCGAAAGCATGAGCAGGGCGGACAAAACCAGCCCGAAAACGGTCAAACTAAGCACGGATTTTTTCGCAATCATTTCTACCTCTTTCTTACTGCTGAATGTCGGTTCGTCCGGGATTTACCTTCGGCTTTGGCGTGGCTTTCTGCACCGTTGTAGCCGGAGCATTAGAAACAGGTCTCGCAGCGGCCGGGCTCGGCCTTGACGTCGGCGTCCTGGGATTGCTCCGCGTCGGTGTTTCAGGCTCAGCCGAGCTAGTCTCGGGTTCCGAAATAGTACTCGAACTCGAACTCGAATTCGATTCCTTGTCGGTATTCGTATCGACCACGGCTTCCATAGTGGCTGAAGGTGTCGGAGTCGGCTCAACTGTCGGCTCGGGCGAGGGAACGGGCTCCGCAACTGCCGTCGCAGCAAAGTAATTGTTGTAAAAATACCAGCCCGAGCCGGCGGCTCCGAGTGCGAGAACTAGAACGGCGACAATCCCGCCTACGACCGCAAAGACCTTGCCAGACGATTTTTCCGATGGAGGAGGTTTCTGTACGACGTTTTCTGACCCGTCAGCGGGAGCCTGAAAGTCGGCAAATGCCGATCCGCCAGCGGCGGCCACCGTCACAAACGAATTCTGTGCTTCCCCGGGTGACGCAAACGAGTCAGCCGGCGCGGCGGGTTCTTCAACTCTGCCATTTGTCTCCGATGTGGGCGAAAAGGATTCAGACTCTGATCCGAACTGTTTTGCGTATTCGAGGTTCTCGGCGGGATCGAAAGCAAGAGTTGCGTCGAGATCGATCTCTCCGTTCCCAGCCTCAGAAATCGATGGTGAATCGACCGACGAAGTTTCGAGCGGTTCCGACGGCATCAACTCCGTCCTCTCGCCAGCAGATGGTGGCTCGGCCGGAAGGACATCTCCAATATTAAAGGCAACAGTTTGGGCGGACATCGCTTCCTGCATTTGCGTAAAGGCCCGGCGCAGCGACTTCTGCATTTCGCGAGCATGACTGAAGCGCTTCTCCTGACTTACCTCCATGCCCGTTAAGATGACCTCTGAAACGGCGGTTGAAATCTCCGGATTCAACACGTGAGGCGGTTCGATCGGGTCAGTGATTCCGTTCAACATCGTATCCGCACGACTCAACGCATCAGCCGGGACGACGTTTGTCATCAGTTGGTATAGCGTCGCGGAAAGTGAATAGATATCACTCCGCGGATTGGTGCCTACGCCGCGGATCTGCTCCATCGGAGCGTAGTGCGGCGTGTAGCCGACGACGCTGCCCGTACTGCCTGAACTCGAGATATTAGTCTGACCGGTCGTTATCTTTGATAACCCAAAATCCAGGAGTATTATATGGTTGTCGTCCGTCAGCTTGAGATTCTGCGGCTTGATATCGCGATGAATGATCGGCGGCTCATGCGAGTGCAGATATGACAGAGCATCCAGGAGTTGATCGGCCCAGAACATTACCCAACTCACCGGAAAAGGCTTTTGCGCGATCTCAAGGCGCTTGGAAAGATCATCTCCAGCGATGTGCTCCATCACCAGATACTGCTCTTCACCCTCGCCAAAATGATCACTTACCTTGGGCAAGACCGGATGTCGCATTCGAGCCAACGTCCGAGCCTCCCGCTCAAACGCACCGGCAAGCATTTCATCGCCCGCGAAAAAAGTTCTTTTAAGGGCGACTGCGCTTCCGAGACGCTGATCGACCGCGAGGTAGACCTCTCCCATGCCACCTTTTCCGATAAGGTGCACGACGAGGTAACGGTTTTGGATCAATGTGTTCTGGGCAAGCGCTTTCATTTTTGAATTAGGGTGAAAACAAGAACAGAAGACGATCTGACCCTTATTTTCTAATAAATGAGTCCAAACATCAATAGGAAAATGGGATAACCAGGACTACAAGCTCAATTCCGCGGAGCATCCATCGCCGGCTGGCCAGGATGCTGCCAGCATCTGCCAGGGAGCTTCACGCGTCGCGTACACGGGGTCCCTTTCTTTGTCATCGCGCCGCAGTAGTAAACCGGTCCGGTAGATGAATTTGGTTGGCCCACTCGTTGCTTGGTATTTGACGCAGGCGCCTCCGAGAGCGGAGACCCTGCGTTCGCAACGAGCGGCGGTGAAACACTTGCGCGGGTCGAGCCTGGCGGATGAGGAAGGCCTGGTGTCGGCACTGACTCATTCTTTGATTGGCGTATCTTTGCCGCGACTGGTTCGCGCGAGGAGGATCCGCCACCGAAATACGCCGTTAGTCCGGCTGCTCCAAAAAGAAGAATGATGACAGCCGCGGCTCTGGGTATCAGATCGTGCTGCTTTTGCTCGATCGCGCAAAACTCGCAAAAGCGCCTGCTTGTTAACGGCGTCCACTTCGCGCGAACGATCTTCTCCCCGCAATGGCAACAGAAATGTGGGTGATAGAACATGAGCAGCGTTGGATCTAAATCGAAAGCTGGCCGGGAACCGTAATCGAATGGCTAAGTATAGTCCTATTCTACGGGTTTGTTAAGGCAAGCGTGGGCCGTAACTTGTGCAACCGCGTTACCATAACGTGCGTCTGACAAGTTAGAATTTTAGCTATGCCGATTCGCCGATTTATCATTCTCCTAGTGCTCGTATTCACGTCGACTTTGCTTTGCTTCGCGCAGGACGACGACCCAGTGCGAGTTGATTCGTCCATCGTACGCGTCAATGTTGGCGTCGTTGATGATCGAGGACGGCCTATCGCAACTCTTGGCCGATCGAGCTTTACCGTCTACGAAGACGGGGTGAAACAGGATATTTCGCGCTTCGTTGCCGCTCCGGCGCCGTTCAGCGTGGTGATGATGCTCGACATGAGCGGCTCGACACGTAGCTTTCGCCAGAACATCCAGATGGCAGCGGCGCGTTTTCTTGATGCCTTGGCTCCGGACGACAGGCTAGCGGTTGTCGAGTTTTACAGCAAAGTGAATCTGCTGAACGATTTTACGACCGATCGCCGAACCGCATTTCACTCGATCTCGGTCGCGAACGGCTCGGGCGAAACCAATTTTTACAAAGGGCTATTGTTTGCGCTCGATAAGCTCTCGCGAGAAAAGAATCGCCGAAAGGCGATCGTTGTCTTGACAGATGGCGTCGATACAGGCGCCCAGGATTCAGATCGAAAATTACTTGCGAATCTGAGGGACGAGCAAGTTCCGGACGCGATCAAGCCCGAGATGAACGAAGTCCTTCGACGTGTTCTCGATCGCTCGGACGCGCAGGCAGTGACGATATACCCACTCGCTCTTCCGACAGGTGATCCGACGCGCCTCGCCGATCCGACGCCCCGACAGGTCGCAATGTATACGGCCGCCCGCACTCGCCTCAAACTAGTTGCCGATCGCTCAGGCGGCACGATGAACTCGATCAGGCGCCTCGAAGATATGGGAACGCTGTACGCTCTGGTCGCGGCAGATCTTCGTACGTTGTACACGATCGAGTACACGCCGACGAATGACAGACGGGATGGCAATTGGCGAGCGATAAAGGTCGAAGTCGATCGGCCTGATCTGATACCGCGCTCACGGCAAGGATACTTTGCGAAATAGGTCTCTTTAAAGTTTCCTGAAAGTTGCGGAAAGTTGCAGGAAGTTGCAGGAAGTTGCAGGAAGTTGCAGGAAGTTGCAGGAAGTTTCAGAGTTGCAGGAAGTTTACGGGAAGTTGCAGAGTTTCCAGAGTTGCAGGAAGTTGCAGAGTTTCAGAGTTGCAAAGTTGCAAAGCTTGTAGAGTTTCAAAGTTGAGGAACCCTGCAATTCTGGAAACCGCAACTTTCTGCAACTCTGTAAACTCTGCAACTCGGTAAACTTCCCGCAAACTTCCTGCAACTCCGAAAACTTCTTGCAATGTCTGACCAAACCTTGACATGCTTGCACGGGGTTTGTAGTCTAACTATTCGCGTTTTACGCACCCGTAGCTCAGCTGGATAGAGTACTTGACTACGAATCAAGGGGTCGCATGTTCGAATCATGCCGGGTGTACCATAAGCAATAGAAAGGGCAGCTTGAACGACTGCCCTTTCATTTTGTCCCGATACGGGAACCCCTCCCGTATAAAGATTTGTCCAACCTTCCGTAACAGGATAAAATCCAATATCCCCGAGGAGTGTCAGAAAAATAATGTTCAATCAAAATCTTGTCCGTTTCGCGATGCTGGTGTGTGCCGGCGCGATTGTATTTATGACAATTTTACATTTTGAGCCGACGAGGGCAGCCGAGGCTCCCGCAGCAAATCCGCTTTTGGAAAAATGGGTCGGTCCGTATGGCGGCGTACCGCCGTTCGATAAGGTCAAGATCGACGACTTCAAGCCGGCGCTCGAAGCCGCGATGGCCGAGAATCTTGCGGAGATCGACAAGATCGCGACGCAGAAGTCGGCACCGACTTTCGAAAACACGATCGTCGCACTCGAAAGGTCCGGTGAAGCTCTCGATCGAGTTCAGACGATTTTCGGCGTTTGGTCCAACAGCATGAATTCGCGGGAATTCGAACCGATCGATGCCGCGATGTCTCCAAAGCTCGCTGCACATTCTGACAAGATCACGCAAAACGAGTCTCTCTTCAAACGCATCGAAGCCGTTTACAACTCGCCGGCGAAAAAGAAACTTACCAAAGAGCAGCAGCGTCTTGTGTGGGTTTACTACAACAACTTTGTTCACGCTGGAGCCAAACTCGATGCCGGAAAGAAGGCTCGCTTATCTGAGATCAATCAAGCACTCGCCAGCTTGTTCACAAAGTTTAGCCAGAATCTCCTTGGCGACGAGAGCGAACTTTTTCTACTGATCGAGAAAGAGTCGGATCTTGAGGGATTGCCACAATCGCTCAAGGATGCCGCGGGCCGGGCGGCGAAGGCGAAAGGAAAGGAAGGTTGGATGATCAGCAACACGCGTTCATCGATCGATCCATTTCTGACATACGCGGACAATCGCTCGCTTCGCGAGAAAGCGTGGCGGCTATTTGTGAATCGCGGCGACAATGGCGACGCTCGGGACAACAATGCGCTTATCACCGAGATCCTCCAGCTCAGGGCTGAAAGGGCAAAGCTCTTCGGCCTTCCGACACATGCGCACTGGAAGCTTCAGCCGCAGATGGCGAAGAACCCGGAAAATGCGATGAAATTAATGGAAGGCGTCTGGCCGGCCGCCGTTGCACGCGTTCATGAAGAAGTAGCTGACATGCAGGCGCTGGCGGACCGTGATGTTGGAAAGTTAAAGATCGAACCCTGGGATTATCGTTATTACATGGAGAAGGTCCGAAAGGAACGTTACGATCTCGACGAAAATCAGGTCAAGCCTTATCTCCAGCTTGATAAGATGCGGGACGCGATGTTCTGGGTCGCGGGTGAGCTATTCAATTTTAGCTTTAGGCCGGTGAAGGACGTTCCGGTGTTTGATCCGGACATGTCGGTCTATGAGGTCACGAACCGTAAGACTGGCAAGCACGTCGGGCTTTGGTACTTCGATCCCTACGCACGTAAGGGGAAACGTTCTGGTGCCTGGATGAACGCCTATCGTAGTCAACATCGCTTCGATAAGGATGTGGCGACAATCGTGTCGAACAACTCCAACTTTTTGAAGGGCAAGGCTGGTGATCCGGTATTGATCTCCTGGGATGACGCCACCACTATGTTCCATGAATTCGGCCATGCGCTTCACGGGCTGTCGTCAAACGTAAGCTACCCGACGCTGTCGGGGACAAACGTCGCGAGGGATTATGTCGAGTTCCCATCCCAGCTTCTTGAGCACTGGCTATCCACTCCTGAAGTGCTGCAAAAGTTCGCGGTACACTATGAGACCGGAAAGCCGATCACGCAGGAACTGGTCGAGAAGATAAAGCAGGCGGACACCTTCAACGAAGGTTTCGCGACAACTGAATATCTCGCAAGCGCTCTTGTGGACATGAAACTTCATCTTGCGGGCGATCAAAAGATCGATCCGGACAAGTTTGAGAAGGATACGCTCGCGTCGCTTGGCATGCCGCACGAGCTGGTCATGCGACATCGTACACCGCAGTTCGGCCACCTCTTCTCGAGCGACTCTTATTCAGCGGGCTATTACAGCTATCTTTGGTCCGATGTGCTGACCGCTGACGCGTTTGAGGCTTTCAGGGGAGGTAAGGGCCCTTACGATAAGGCTGTCGGAGCAAAGCTGATCAAGTACGTTTTCTCAGTAGGTAACACGATTGATCCGGCGGAAGGCTATCGGTTGTTTCGCGGTCGAGATCCGAAAGTCGAAGCATTGATGAGGAAGCGTGGGTTTCCGGTCACTCAGGCCGGCAACTAGACAGCAGGCATTAGCCAAGAGGCAAGAGACAAAAGACACGAGACCTGAGACGGGAGACAGCATCCCGTCTCTTTTATTGTGTCTTCTCTCTTGTCTCTTGTCTCTTGTCTTCTCCGGCAATCCCAAGGTTCCTCATTCTCCGATACAGATGGCTTCGGTCTACACCCATCTCTTCCGCCGCCTTTGTGACGTTCCCGTCATATTCGGCGAGCTTGTGAAGGATAAACTCGCGGTGGTACGCATCGGTCGCGGCTTTGAAAGAAGGAAACCGAAAGCTCGATGCAGGTTTCTCGTCGGACGTTCCGAGCTCTGGTAGATCACCGGCGGTGATCTTTGTCTTTGACGACATGATGACGACGCGCTCGATCGTGTTCTTGAGTTCGCGAACATTTCCGAACCACTGATGTTTTTGGAGTGCTTCGATCGCGTCCTCAGTAAATGCCTTCGCCTTCTTTCCGTAGTCGCTCGAGAATCTTCGATTAAAATGTTCGACCAGCAGCGGCACGTCTTCCAAACGCTCGCGGAGCGGCGGGATCTGAAACGGGATCACATTCAGACGGTAAAAAAGATCGGGACGAAAATTTCCGTTCTCGATGAGGTCTTCGAGACGCTTGTTAGTGGCCGAGATAACGCGAACGTCAACGGTGACTGGAGTATTGCTTCCGACTGGTTCGAAGCGCTGCTCCTCGAGAACACGGAGCATCTTTGCCTGAACTCGCGGAGACATATCACCTATCTCGTCCAGAAATATCGTCGCACCGTCAGCTATCTCGAACTTTCCTTTCTTCGCGCTGCTCGCGCCTGAGAACGAGCCTTTCGCGTGACCGAAGAGTTCCGATTCGACCAGGTCTTCGGGGATCGCTGCAGAGTTGATCTCGACAAACAGCGACGCGTTTCGTTTCGATTGAGCATGAATCGCCCGAGCTACAAGCTCCTTTCCCGTTCCGCTCTCGCCGGAAATCAGAACGCGTCCGTCGGACGGAGCGACGATCGAAATCTGCTTTCTTAAAGCACGCATCGCCACCGACTCACCGACCATCGCGTATTTCTCAGTCAGCTCGTCGATCATTTGCCGGTTAGAACGCTCAAGCTCGCGCTGCCGAACGGCATTCTTCACCGTCACGACGGTTTTTTCGAGACTCAGCGGCTTTTCAATAAAGTCGAACGCACCTAGTTTTGTCGCCCGGACGGCCGTTTCAATGTTTCCGTGGCCCGAGATCATCACGACTGCTGAGTCGTTGCCGTTTTCGCGCAAACGCTTCAGCGTTTCCAAACCGTCAATTCCCTTTCCGAGCCAAATGTCGACCAAGATGCAAGCAAAATTCTGCTTTTCGGCCGCGGTGAGACATGCTTCCCCCGACGCTACAGACTTTACGGTAAACCCTTCATCTTCGAGAACCCCGCGCAATGTGTCGCGAATCCCCGGTTCATCATCAACGATTAAAACTTCCTTAGTCATCGAAACGTCTTCAACGATTTTACTTTGGAGTACTACTCAATTATGTAATAAATAATTACCCAATTAATACTCGGAAACGTATGTTAGGTTTTATCGATTGCAGGCAGCTCGACAATAAACCTTGCCCCACCTGGTTGATTCGCAACAGCCTTTATCTTTCCGTTATGCTCGGTGATTATCCTGTTTACAATCGCAAGTCCGAGCCCTGTTCCGCGCCCTTTAGTAGAAAAATAAGGTTGGAATAATTTCTGCAGATCAGCCGGTGCGATTCCTCGGCCATTGTCGGATATTTCGGCCACGATCAGATCCCGAGCAGCATCATAACGGCTCGTGATCGTGACGACCTTTTCTTCCTGCAATTTATCAAACGCCTCAACCGCGTTGTCGATCAGATTTACGAATACACGTTTCATCTGCTCGGTGTCGATCATTGTAGGAGGCAATTCAGCGGAGAGCTTGCCTTGCAGGACTACGTTATCCAGTCGATCCTTATAAAGCGCCAAAACCTGATCGATCACGTCATTCAGATCGCCTGCTTCCGGTTTTGCGTTTGGCAGCCGCGCGAACCTGCTGAATTCGTCGACCATGGACTTCAGGCTCTGCACTTCGCGGATGATCGTCGCTGTTCCTTCGTCGACGACACTGTGCATCTGTTCGTCCGAAGAAAAGCCGCCTAACTGACCACTGACCACCGACAACCGACCACTGCCCGCAAATCGCTTCGCGATTCTTTCAGCGGCAAGCTGTATCGGCGTCAGCGGATTTTTGATCTCATGCGCCATCCGCCGCGCGACCTCTTGCCACGCCGATGCTCTCTGGGCTGCGATCAGCTCTGAAAGGTCTTCGATAACGACAACGGCCCCATTCTCACTAGGCAGAGCCGTCGCGGTCAGAGCAACCGGCAACTCACCGTCTTCAGCGCGAAGGACCGTCTGTTCCGAAGCTTTTCCAATTCGCTTGGCTCGGGAGATCATGCGTTCAATGATCGAACGGTTCTCTTCCGTAACGACATCGGCCAACTTCCTGCCGAGTACGTCTTCCGGACCGAGTTTTAGGATAGTGACCGCCGCACTATTAATAGTTCCGATCTCGTTCTTGCCGTCAAAAGAAATAACGCCGGTGGGCAGCGACTCGAGAACGGTCTCAATATAGCGTCGACGATCGCGAAGCTCGGCCGAATTTGCCTCGAGCCGCGAGGTCATCTGGTTGAATGCGGCGACGAGAAGACCCAGCTCGTCCTCGGCGAAAACATCGACACGATGCCCCAAATTTCCCCGGGCGATCTCATCCGCTCCTTCGGCAAGCGCTTTGATCGGTACTGTCAATCCGCGTGCGATATAAAAGGCGGTCCACGTCGAAGCGAATATCAAGAGAAACGTCAACACCCCGAGAGTCAAAAGTCCGATCTGTCGGACTGTGATCTGTCTCTGCTTTAGAAGATCGAACTGGCGGAGAGATTCGTCCGTCATCTCGATCACGCCGGAATTGACTCGTACGCTTGGCACGACCACAAGCCTTCGACCTGCGGCCAATTTAACAACAGCTGCGTCAAAGCCCCTGCCGTCTGCGAGAGATGCTTCGACCGAAGTACGATTCCGAATATTTGTCAGAAGCGTCTCTAGCTCCGCTCTTTTTTCCACCGCGACGTCCGTTCCTCCCGACGCGACGATCCGATCGTCTTGTGACAGCAACTCGATTCGTGTCATGTTGCCGGCCGCGGCAATCGAATCCAGCTCGCCGTCTGAAATCGACCTTTCATTTAGAAGCGAAGCGATGATGGCCGCCGTCTCATTCAGGCGTCTTCCTTCTTCTTCAATCGCTCTCCTTTGAACATCACGTGCCTCGAGTACGACATTCTCCGGAAACTGTGCGAACCAGCGTTCGAGGGCTCGGTTCATGAACAGATATGAGAATCCGGCCATTGCAATGATCGGGAGCAGGCTGATCGCGGCAAAGTAAAGCAGCAAACGGGACTTGATCTTCGACCCGAGCTGAAGCGTGCGCCGCTCGCGCATCAATTTTGTAATGCTGCGAAGGAAGATGAATCCGAAAATGACAAACGCGATGAAATTAAGCGACGAAAGCGCGTAGAGCAGCAGGGTGTCGCTCGCCGTTTCAACCGTAAATTCCTTCCAGAGATTGGAGGTCTGCAAAAGAACGAGAACGGTGAGCGATGCGAGCACAAAAATGCCGAGTATCCACGGCGAAATGCGGCTCTGTTTTGGCGGTTTCTTAGTGTTCACGCAAGAGGTAGTTTAACTCATATCTTGCGGGACTGACCATGACGAGGAGCGGGGCAAGCCCACCTTCCCGACCTGCCAGTGGTTCCTCGAAAGCTTGTGCATGCCGTCTCGACGTTCGATACGGCCTATGGCGCGGAAACATCATTCGCAGGTTTGGAACGCGGACTTGCCCCCGCGTTTGTTAGCTACCAGTCATTCCGCTAAACTCATCCAACTGATGGCTGTCAACTGGATTTTCTTTGATCAAACACTCCGTCTGCGAAGCGGTTGGCGGTTCGCGGTGTTCTGCGTTGCCTTCGTTTTCGCTGCAATGATAATCGGTGTCGCGGTAGCCGTTTTGCTCTCCTCACTATCAGTGCCGCTGGAACCGGGGTCGGCAACTTACTTTCTCGCGAACAGCTCTCCGATGCTGGTGCCTGCCATGCTTGTAGGATGGCTTTGCGGAAAATATCTTGAGGCATTGCCATTCCGAGCCTTGGGTGCATCCTTCACGAAGGGGTGGCTGCGACATCTACTCGCCGGTATTCTTTTCGGTGCGGGAACGGTGTCTGTTGCGGTTCTTATAGCGTTCGTATTCGGCGGATTGCGATTCGAGAGCAACGTGATCGATGGCAGGATGTTGGCTGGCTCACTCACCATCGCGTTCATGGTCTTTGCGGTCGGCGCGGCGGCCGAAGAAGCGTTGTTTCGCGGCTACATCCTACAGACGTTCGCCCGTTCCGGATTCGCGGCGCTGGCCATCGCTCTGACCGCCGTGTTTTTCGGCATCGTCCATTCGCGCAATCCTAACGTCGG
>JBDTWZ010000046.1:0-18836 GCA_040006435.1 Acidobacteriota bacterium | reverse complement strand
AGCGAAACTCCTGATTATACAGAAGCGAATTTCGTTGTCAAGCACACTTGGGAAAATAACAAACTTTTATTTTCAAGCCGTGAAAATTTCTCAAGTGGCAAACATGTATTCTCTACACCGGCCACAGCTTTGTCAAGGCGACTCACCAATTAAGAACTAAAACTTCATTCACTTCTAAAACAACTCGCGTCGCATCCGCGCGGGACGCTCGTTGCCGATGACTGATTCCGGCGCAAACCCGATCAGATGTGAGCATGGCGAGCATGGTCACTTGCGTCTCAAATCGATTCCATTCGTTGAACAAAAGGATTGGAGGGTGTAAAAAATTGGAGCGGGCGACGAGGCTCGAACTCGCAACTTTCAGCTTGGGAAGCTGACACTCTACCATTGAGTTACGCCCGCTGATTTGAACGCGAACATTCTGTCATTTTTCTAAGTCCCCGGCAATAGTTTTTTGATATCTCCCGAGAGCAATAGATCCGCGACCTCGCGAACCGCTCCGCGACCTCCCTTTGCATTCGTGACGTAAGTCGCGACGGCCTTCACATCTTGGACAGCGTCCGCAACCGCTGCCGCGAATCCAACGAGTCTCATAAGCTCAACGTCACCTACGTCGTCACCAATGTATGCAACATTCTCAGCTTTGATACCGAGCGAAGAAACTATCGCTTCAAAATCTTTCACCTTGTCGGATGAATCGACGATTACAAATTCGATACCGAGCTCATCCGCACGTCGCCTTATGATCTCGCCTGCACCACGGCCCGAAATAATTCCAGATTTGAAACCCGCTTTGTGCCAGGAAACAATTCCCTGCCCGTCGCGAACGTCAAAAACCTTCATCGCTTCGCCGCTCGCGGAAAAATAAAGACGGCCATCCGTCAGAACGCCGTCGCAATCCATGAGAAGCAGCTTGATATCCAACTATCGCACCTCGAATATATCCACCGAGTTCAGTTTCCAACCTCCAACGACACGCGTTAGCCGGTAGACCGCAGTTCCCGTTTCCGCTTCGCGGTTCAAGAGCCTGACGGTAAGCGATGCTTCCACCCAAACATTGTTCGCGTCGATCTGATCTATATGTACAATGCTCGTTTTCCATTCAACCGTCTGCCCCGATATTCCGCTGATAAATTTCGAAACCTCGCCGGCGACGGTCATGGCCTCGAGATCCGGCTTGCGATTGGAAACCGCCGCTTTGTCGAATGCCGCAAAAAACGCCTTGATACTTTCGTCGGAACCGGACGCAGCATTCGAGCGATTTCGAATCGCCCGCGCGGCAAGACTCGCGCCGTATTCGGCATCAGCCGAGATCGCATCGGCAGCAAATTTTGCCGCCTGTGCGCTCTGCCCGTTCTTCGCGGCGATATCGGCAAGGCCGACGTTAGCCCAGGCAAGGGTGCGCGGCGATGGAAGTTTTTCGTCGAGAACCATTCGGAACTCACGCTCCGCATCACCGTTCTTTCCCTGAGCAAGCAGCGAACGTCCAAGCAGCACGCGAACATCGTCGAATCGCGGCTGATCGCGAAGGACCGTCCGAGTTAATCGCTCCGCGTTTACAAATTCCTGTTTATCAAATAGCCGTTTCACTGCTAGCAGAAGATCGCTGTCGGTTGTTTCGCGCGGAGCAATGTCGTCGGAATAATCAGTCTGCGGATAGTACTTTTCAGGGTCTATCTCAACTCGGTTTATCTTGTTCGCGGTTTTGAATGTGATCTCGCCAAAACTCTTCGCTCGAATCGTGGTTGGGGCAGACATTCGCTCGCCGTTTGCCATCAATGCCGCGACGTTTACCGTCGCGTCCACTGGGCCAATATTCCGCAAGGCAATTCGAGACTCTCCGCCGACGACCTGAGGCAAACCAGCTTGGAGATTCGTTTCGGTGACCTGGTCGAAAAGGTGGTCGAGCAGTTCTTTTTCTGACGGAAACTGTGCGCGAATCTCGGAAAGCGAAACCGTTCCGTCCTGCGTCGCCGATCTCACGGCCTTGTAAAATTCATCCGTGCCCACTTTTCGTGCGAGGAGTCGCCACACCATCGCACCCTTATTCGCAACCTCCGGATAGTAGTAGTCGTCGAGCGACGAAACCACCGTCAGTGGCGAATCGCGACGCGAAACCGAGGCGTATGCGATCCGCTGTCGCTGCCGCTCGAGATCGGCTATTTCTTTCCCGAATTTGGATTCCAAAAACTGCGTCGCAATGTACTTCGACAGACCTTCGCGAATAACGCCGTTACCGTCGCCCGTTACTACCGCCGATCCGCCCAGCCAATGCTTAACGACCGAATCGGCGACGGTCATCGCCGTCTGTGAATCAAGTCTTCCGCGCCTGAACACACTCTCGTCGATCAGGATCGTCCCGTCCCCGGCGAATCCACCCGCCCGCCGGACGGCGACTATGCGGAGCGGAACATCCGTAGCCGGTCCCAGAAGATTTGTCGTGAACGTTCTTGCGTCAGACACAAACGTCGCAAGTTCGGACGCGAGTTTTTGTCCGTTCGGCCCCGTGCCCTTTGGCAAAAGCACCGATACACCGGAAGCATTTACCGTGTCCCAGTTTCCGGTTACGAAGAAAGGCTGGCCGCCAAGCTTCTGATTGAACGATCCACCTGTCTCCGTACCCGAAGAAACGATCGTCTGACTAGGAGAATTTACTTGAAGGTGAAACGGTGCGTAATCGGCTCCTCGTGCGAAATACCAGCTGTTCGGCGTCGGGTACCAGTACGAAAGCGGTAGGAACTGGGAACCAATCGGAGAGATCGAATTCAAACCTGAATTCTCTTTGACGCTTATCTTATAATCTACCGTCGTCGACAAGACGCCACCCGGCTGCACACTCGGCAAACGTATGCCGATCCGCTGGAGCGAACCCGTTCCAACTTTCTCTTCCCCTTTTGTGAAATCTGCAGTCGCTCCGTTCACTGAAACGGATGTAACTGCGGCAGACGGACTGATCCTCAAGGTCAATGTTGACGCTGATCGGCCCGATACATTCTTCAGATCCAACTTTGCTTTAACCGTCAGGTTCCGGTCTGTCTCCGACTGCGGCAATGTCGCCGTGATGTCGTACGTCGCGACTTGCCACGTCGCCGAGACTCGACTGTCATCCTGAGCCGAGACGAAACGCGTAAACGACAGAAGAACAGTCAGTATGGTTGCGCAAAGAGCGATCTTCTCTGAGCGACGGCCTATTGAGAATTCAGTGGTTATCATTAACAAGTTCGTGAATCTGTTTTAACTTCGCGAGCAGCTTCTCTAGTCTCGAAAGTGGAAGCTGATTCGGGCCATCGCTCGGTGCCTTTGCCGGATTGTCATGCACTTCCATGAAGACGGCATCGACGCCACATGCGACCCCTGCACGTGCGAAGTTTTCGATGTACTCCGCCTGCCCGCCAGTTGCTTTCCCAAGTCCACCCGGCAATTGAAGCGAGTGTGTCACATCGAACACGACCGGAACGCCGAACGATCGCATGATCGGAAACGATCGAAGATCGACCACGAGATTGTTATAGCCGAAACTGGCCCCACGCTCCGTCAGTAACATCTTCTCGCAGCCGGCGGCTTGAAGCTTATCGACAATGTTCTTTGCATCCCAAGGTGCCAGGAACTGCCCCTTCTTAACGTTGACAACTTTGCCTGATTTCGCCGCGGCGACGAGCAGATCAGTTTGACGGCACAAGAACGCGGGAATCTGCAAGATGTCGGCGACCTCAGCAGTCTTTTCAACCTGCCACGGTTCGTGAACATCCGTGATCACCGGCACGCCGATCTCAGCTTTGACCTGTGCGAGCACTCCGAGTCCGGACTCCATTCCCTCGCCACGAAAGCTCTCGATCGAACTCCTGTTGGCTTTGTCAAACGAAGACTTGTAAACGAATCCGACACCGACGTTTTTACAGATGTCATTGATCTCCTGCGCCATGAAAAGCGCGTGCTGAGCCGACTCAACGACACACGGGCCAAGGATGAAGGAAAGCTCAGCCCCACCGAACTCTACGCTGCCGACTTGAAACGACTCCATATTAAATGCCTAGCAGTGGATTCTTCCAAATAGATAATAACTTATAGATACGAGATGGTAGATTCGATCCGCTCTATCATCTCGTATCTAAAATCTATTATCTATTCGAAAGGAAAGCCGTCAATCTTCAGCCTCAACTTCAGCTCGCTCGGGAATCTCGACTCCTTTGTCGCTTCGTACGTCGTGCTCGAGGTTCTCGCTGTGCAGGCGATTCTCCCACGCCGCCTTTACGAACGAAGTAAACAGAGGATGTGCGTTCAGCGGTTTCGATTTGTACTCGGGATGGAACTGGCACGCGACAAAGAAGGGATGCTTTTCGCGCGGAAGCTCGATCATTTCGACAAATTTTCCATCAGGTGAAACACCGCTGAAGACGAGACCTTCTTTCTCCAGCACGTTTCGGAACTCGGGATTAAACTCGTATCGATGCCTGTGACGCTCGCCGATCTGTTCCGCCCCCCGATAGACTTGTCGCACAAGCGAATTTTCGCTCAGGCCACAGATATATTCACCGAGACGCATCGTCCCGCCGAGCTCGTCGACGCCAATTAGATCGCGAAGTTTAAAAATGATCGGAAACGGAGTTTCTTCGTTAAACTCGGTCGAATCAGCATCGCGCAATCCGCACACGTCTCGCGCAAATTCGATACACGCCGTCTGCATCCCGAGACAGATCCCGAAATATGGAGTGCCGGATTTCCGAGCGTACTTGATCGCACGAAGCATTCCCGCGATGCCGCGTTTTCCGAATCCGCCGGGGACGAGTATCGCGTCGTAATCCTGCAGCTCGGCTTCGTAACCGTCGCTCATTAAATTCTCGGATTCGATCCACGTCACATTTACGCGAAGATTATTCGCAACGCCGGCGTGCGTCAGAGCCTCACGCAGCGACTTGTACGAATCCTCGAGCTCGACATATTTTCCGACGATGGCGATCTTTACATTTCCACCACTTGGCTCTTTGATCGTCGCGACGAGCTCGCGCCAGTTCTTCAGATCGACATGCGGAAACTGCTCGTCCAAGTTGAGGTCCTTGATGATCAGCTCATCGAGCGCCTGTTCGTGAAATGCTAGCGGAACCTCGTAGATCGTCGGCACGTCAAGAGCAGAGATGACCGCACTCTCCTTAACATTGCAGAACAATGCGATCTTGCGGCGAAGGTCCATCGAAAGCGGGCGGTCCGATCGGCAAAGCAAGACGTCTGGTGCGATACCGATTTCGCGCAACTCTTTGACCGAGTGCTGCGTGGGTTTTGTTTTCAACTCACCCGCGGCGGCAATGTAAGGAACGAGTGTGACGTGGACGAAGATCGCGTTACCTCGGCCTTCTTCGTTTCCGATCTGGCGAATCGCCTCCATGAACGGGAGCGACTCGATGTCACCGACTGTGCCTCCAATCTCGACGATCAACACATCGGGCTCATCCTGTTCCGCGATGGTCCGGACCGCTTTCTTTATCTCGTCGGTGATATGCGGAATTACCTGGATAGTCTTGCCCAGATAATCGCCGCGGCGTTCCTTTTCAATTACGGATAGATAGATTCGCCCGCTCGTCCAGTTATTTGCCTGTGTGAGCTTGGCGTTCGTGAACCGCTCATAATGCCCAAGATCAAGATCGGTTTCGGCTCCGTCATCGGTGACAAATACTTCGCCGTGCTGAAACGGCGACATCGTACCGGGATCGACGTTGATGTACGGGTCAAGCTTCATCATCTGAACCTTCATCCCCCGGGCCTCGAGCAAGCAGCCGATGGAACTTGCTGCCAGCCCCTTTCCCAAACTCGAAACCACGCCGCCTGTAACGAAAATGTATTTAGTCATAATTTTAGTTCGTTGATCGTTAAACGCTGCTCGTTGATCGTTGATCGTTGATCGCCGAACTCAGCACTCGAATCATTTCAGCTTTTCACCTTTTCACCTTTTCACCCTTTCACCTTTTCACCTTTTCACCTTCGCCCCTTCTCCCCTTCCCCTGTCTCCAAATTTCCGCCCGCCTTTCCCTCTCGTTTCTTCTTTTGATACCGCCCTTCCTTCATTTGCGTGATCGTCTCTTTAGCTTTGGCTGCTTCAGGGTTCATCAGCTCGTGCAGCGCGTTCATGCTTGCTCCGATCGCCGTCGTTCCTTCGGCGGCGTTGCGTTCGAACTCTTCCGAGGTCCGCGTCTGCGGTTTCGCAAGCAACTTCAAGCCGACGAGTACGCCGATAATGAGCAACACAAAAAATGCGAGACCGATCCAATCCTGCATACCTTAATAATTCGTGACGTTCTGCAGGGGCGACTCCAAAATTTGTCGGACGCGATCAAGATCTTCCTGCGTATCGACTCCGATAGATGATCCCACCGCATCGACAACCTTTATCTTCGCTCCATCCTCGAGCGCCCGAAGCTGTTCAAGCATCTCAATCTGTTCAAGCTTTGTCGGCGGCAATTTGCTGAACCTTAACAGATATTCACGCCGATAGACATAAAGCCCCGTGTGTTTTCGAAAGAGAGACATCAGTGACGGCTCGTCGCCGATCGCCCGGTTCTGATCGCCTCCGTGACGCTGTGCCGCGTCTCGCGGAAAAGGTATAGGCGAACGCGAAAAGTAGATCGCACAACCCTTATCACCGACAACAACCTTGACTACATTTCCATCCAGAAGTTCGTCAATATTCTCAATCGCTTCCGAAGTAGTCGACATGTCCGCGGAGTTGTCATCCATCAAGGCTTGAACCGCGGCATCGATCGTCTCTGGCGTGATCAACGGCTCGTCGCCCTGAACATTTACGATGATCGACGCTCCCGGGATCTGGTCGGCGACTTCGGCGACGCGGTCCGTTCCCGAGCGATGTTCGGCAGACGTCATTTCAACCTCGACGCCGCTTGCTTCTAAAACATCGAAGATCCTTGCGTCATCGGTGGCTACGATAACGCGGGAAATTGTGCCCGCCGCTCGCACCCGATCGACCGTATGTAGAATCATTGGCCGGCCATCTATCGGCATCAGCAGTTTGCCCGGAAGGCGGACAGACGCATACCGCGCCGGTATGACTGCAACAACAATTTTTGAAGGATTATTCCCGTGATGCTCCACGGGCTTTTAGGTTAGCGGGAAAATGGTCCGAAGACAAGCCGAAGGAGAAAGTTTGGGGATGTTCGTCATTTTCGCTAAACTCTCACGCGTGGAAAGTGCAAGCGAAAATACTTCAACCGGAGAATCTCCTGAGGTCAATCAAACATCCGTCTACCGCCCGACACCAGACAATCCGCCTTGGAACAATCCGGTCGCGGTTGCGGTTTGGATCGCCAGCGTACTCGCGATCCTACTGGTTCCGATGGTGTTCGTTCTTCCCTATCTGATCTCAAACGGGGTGCCGTTTGGTGATAAGCAGGCTCTGGGCGAATTCTTCCAGCAGGATCCGGTAGCGATTTTCTTACAGTTGATCGCCATCATTCCGGCGCACATTCTCACTATCGCTGTCGCGTGGGCAGTAGTTACAAAACAGAACCGCTTTTCATTCAGAGAGACGCTTGGCTGGGAATCGGGTGGAATGAAATGGCGGGATTACCTAGGCATTCTTGTAGTTTTCTTCGCGGTCGTGATCGTCGTCGGCATTTACTTTCCTGAACAGGAAAACGAGATGACCCGCATTTTGCGAAGTTCGCGATGGGCCGTTTTTCTGATCGCGTTCATTGCAACTTTTACCGCCCCGATAGTCGAAGAAGTTATCTATCGCGGAATCCTTTACTCGGCCTTCCAGAGAACCCTCGGCGTTGGCGCCGCCGTCGCGGCTGTTACGCTCCTTTTCGCGCTCGTTCATGTCCCGCAATATTATCCGAGTTATTCGACGATCTTTTTGCTTGTGCTTCTGAGCCTCATCCTGACGCTTGTCCGCGCTCGCACCGGCAATCTGCTTCCATGTATTGTGCTGCACACGGTCTTCAATGCAACACAATCGATCCTGTTGATCCTCGAGCCCTACCTGAATACCCCGAACCCGGTGATCGAACCTGTGACGAGCCTTATTCTCAAATGAAATCGGCCCGCGGATCGATTCTCGATCAACGGGCCAAATTCTTACTAACGATTTCATTAAGGCTTCTTGCCGCTATCGTCCTTAGACGATGGCTGAGAGGGCGGCGGCGATGACGGTGCCGGGGACGACGAAGACGATGAGTTTGAGGGCGTATAACTCGGTCCTGAATCCGATGAGGTATCTCCTCTACCGCCCGAGCCGCCACGAATACCGCCGCCGTTCACTTGCTCCATACGGATAAACGGAGGTGTCGGCAAACGATCGCCGGCGGTCCGTATCGGCGTCGATGCAGGCGGGGTTGACCCTCCTCCGGTGCTGGCACCTCCGCCGGTACTCGTCGGTGTATTCATTGGGGAATTCATTGGCATATCCCACCACCACGACATGCCATGACCGTATCCGTATCCATACGGCGAGCTCCACCGGTAACCGAACGGAAAGAAGCAGTATCCTCTGGAAAGCGGATCATAGATCCACAGCCCGAACGAGTTCTCGAAGTTCCAGCGTCCGCCTTGAAAGCCTTGCATCAAAGTCCTGCGAAAGCCTTCCCCTCGGAGACTTGCGCTCAGCTTAGCCAGCTCTTTCGAGCGTGACTTACTCCAAACATCGAGCGAATCCTTAGTGTCGCGGTCAAATTTCGCGACCGAAATACTGTTCGAGCCAGTCGCAACAGCCGAACGTCCGGGGTTGACCTCGTAGTCCGTCCCGACCTTCGCCGCGCCCTTCCAAACTCTTATCGTCGCTTCACCGTTACCCGAAACGTCAATTCTGTAGACACCGCTCTTTATCAACGAATAGATAGCAACCGGAGTGGCTACGCTGACTTTGAACTCGTCCGCCGCAAAGACCTCAAAGATCGCGCTTCCGCTATCCAGTTTCAACTCCAGGTTATCGAGCGAAGTCGTATTGAACTCGAACGTCGAATTGCCGCCAAGCCTGAGGAATGATCCGGGATTCAGGAGAATTTCGGCTTTACCGTTTTCCGAGGTTGAGACTCGGTCGCCGACGTCGAGCATGTCACCTCTCAGCAGCAATCCGCTCTTTTCTCGCTTTCGCACAACGGTAACCGTGCCTTCGACGAGGTTGACGCCACCCGCCTTAGCCGTAATAACGTAGCGGTCGCCGGCCGCTGCAGAGAGGGTGTCGTCTTGAGCGGATGCGACCACGCCGCCGAGCGCAAAAGACAAGCAAAGCAATAGATATCGAACGAACTGGTTTTTCATCTGGCTTCTCCTCATCAAAGTGTTGATTCCACGATAGTGTATTTTGCGACCGTTTAGCAATTTCCTTTATAAATTTACGTCACGAGGGTACCCCGCGGCGAAAAAGTCGAACAACCTTTGCGGCACTAGCGTAATCTTAGAAGTTGTCCGGTACCGCACAACCGGGACACCGCAAAAATGGCAACCTTCAAGGACCCCACAAAATGTTTCGCACCGTTGGAAGTGATCGAGCGTTTACTTGAGATCAGGACCGAGCTGGGATTTGAAGAAACGCTATATCTCGACCGTTGCCAGGAGCTAACCGATTTTCTTGACGCATACGGCTTTGATATTTATGCCTTTGCGACGACGAACGAAAAGATCAATTACGGCGATTACAGGACGCCGGTCGTGCCCGGTGGTGAACGGCATCACACCACGTCGATGGCACACTAAGAGAGTTTCACAATCAACTGAATACGCGCGGAAGGTGATCTAAGCAAGTTAGGCCTTCCGCCTTTTTTTAGTTAAAAACTACATAGTTAAGAATTAAAACGAGAAATAGCGAGTAAAAAGGATAGCCTCGGATCGGTTTGCAGTTTTTCACTTTTAGTTTTTAACTTCACCGTGCCTTCACGATAAACAGCGTGCCGTCGTCGTCAAGGAATTTTCGTTCAGTGAAGTCGGCTACATCCTTACGAATGTGATCTATTAGCTTCTTTGCTGGCAGGTCTATGCCGGCAAGTACGCTTTTCGCGAACCGCTCTTGTCCGAACTCTTCTTCACTCGCATTCGCCGCTTCTGTGATGCCATCAGTATAGATGACAAGGACCTGCCCCTTCTCGAAACGGATAAAATGCTGGTGATAGCGTGCGTCATAAAACATTCCGAGCGGCGTGTCGCCGTACTCGACATAACGGTACTCTCCGTCCGGTTTGATCAGGAGCGGCGGATTATGTCCGGCGTTCGCGAAAACAAATGTGCGGTTCGTAGTATCGAGAATCCCATAGATCGCGGTGACGAACTGATTGTCTTCGATCGAGTCCCACAGGAGATTGTTTATTTTCGACAGCAGGATGTGCGACGCGTAACCGGTTTGCACACCGGCGCGGATCGATCCTCGCAAAAAGGCCATGAGCAGGGCCGCCGGTATGCCTTTGCCGACGGCGTCCGCGACGGTGATGCCGATCTGGTCATCAAACACCTTGACCCAATCGTAGTAATCCCCCGACACTTCCTCGGTCGGAAAGACATACGCACTTATATCGAAATCTTCGAGATCAGGGTCGTGGTCGGGAAGCAGCTCGAGCTGAACCTGACGGGCGATCTCGAGTTGTGCCTGAAGTCGTTTTTGCTCAACAAGCTGGTCATGAAGCCGCACTTTTTCAATGATAATCGCGACCTGAGAGGTAAGCATTTGCAGCACCGATAGATCGTCTTCGGTGTAAGCGTTGAGACCGTCACTTTCGAGGTCGAATACGCCGATCACTTTATCGTTCGAAATTATCGGAGCGACCATCTCGGAACGCGTCCTGCCGCGGGCCGCGAAGTAGCGAGCGTCCTTACTAACGTCCGGCGAGATGATCGCCTTCCCTGTCTGGGCGACCCGGCCGAGAAAGCCCTCGCCGAGTTTTAGTCGCGGCTCGATCAGCTCAAAGCTGATCTCGTAACCCCTTATCGCCTTGGACTTGAAAATATACGGGCTATCTTCCTCGGTCGTACCATGCTCGATCAAGTAGATGCCAGCTGCATCGTAGGGCAACAAAGAACTAAGCGTGTCCATCACCAAGTTCAGAAGTTCGTCGAGATCCAGCGAACGGCTAATGGTTTTTGTAATGTCGAGCAACAGCCGAAGCTTGTCGACGGTCGACAAACTTGAATGAGGGGCGGGTTGGGTCGGTGGATTCATCGGCGTTCGCCTTGAAAGATTCTCTCTTTGTACGTATCCCACAGACGGAGAACCTTGATGCGGTATTCTACCAAGGCCTTGCTGACGTTGTAATGCCGGGCGATTTCCCCGACAGTCTTGCCATCCTCTACAAACCTCTTTAGCCCTTCGTACGGAACGAGCGCCGCCGCCCCGGTCGCGTAAGCTTCTTCTTCGATGTCAGCGTTGTAATCGCGAGCAATAACGTTGCCGTGCTTGTCGCGATTCTCGATCGAAAGCCGGCTCGGTTTGTGTCCGAGAAAAACGTGACTGATCTCTTCCATCAATGTCGCTTTATGCCTTGTACGGGCGTGGGTTGGATTGAGAATGATCAGCTTCTTACCGTTGGGAAGTTTTTTCGAGGCAGCGCCGCCGGACCACTTATCCTTTCCAGCGCCGAGAAGCTGCCGCAGCGTCTCGTCGGTCAGCAGCGATTCGATCTCGCCAAACGTCACAACCAGGAGGCCCGCATATTTGGCGAGTTCAAACGGATCCAACCGTTGGTCGTCACTCCGCAGCCCGGCAAATTCTCGCAGACCCTGTCCCCGCAATTCATGATGTCGTCCCTTTTGAGTTGGAGGAAAGTCTTCCATTGCGGGTCGCGGATCGTGGAATGCGGAATCTGAATCTGTATGTCTCGAGATACGGGGCTAGCTTGCGTACGTTTCGAGCACGAAATCCGCATTCCGAAATCCGCATTACGCAATCGCTAAACTTCCTTGTATTCCGAGTCGACGTCCTCACTCGAAAGCGCGACGCGATAGTTTTTCGACTGCTTCTGCGAGGTAATAAGCAGATCCGTTTTTGTCTTCAGCAAATCCGCTCGGTTGTACACCGAGAGCTCGAAATTATAACCATGGGTGATGGCATCTTTCGGGCAAGCCTCGACGCAAAATCCGCAAAAGATACAGCGGCCGTAATCGATGTTATAGACCTTTGCGTATCGCTCGTCGCGGCCGATGCGTTCCTCATACGGCCGCGGATCAGTCTCAGCTTCGATATAAATGCAATCCGCAGGACAGGCCGCGGCGCACAGATAACAGGCAACGCACTTTTCTTTACCAGCCTCATCTACATGCAAGAGATGCTGGCCACGGTAGCGCGGCTGGACCGTGATCGGAACATCCGGGTACTGGACGGTCCACTTCTCACGCGGGATCTCGGAAATAGTGCGCTTCATCCCTTTGATGACCGCGACGGTTGATTGAATTACGTCTGAAATTAACGACATCTTCCTAGAAATTTCCGAGGCTGCCCAGGGCCGCCAGCCCAACTACAAAGATAATGTAAGCCCAGTAGATAATGCCTAACACAAGAAACACACCGCCCGTAATCATCCCGGCGATCGCGAGCCCCTTGCCGCCATAGTTCTGCGGATCGTTGTTCGCGTTCTTCATACCCATAAAGCCCGTGACCAGGGCCACGATTCCGGTGACCGGCGAGATATAGCAGCAGAGCGAAACTATCCCGAAAACAAGTGAGACGATCGGCAGCGTCTGATTCACTCCCGCCGTTCCAGGCGGAGGCGGTTGAAATGGTGTGTTCTGTCCGATCTGCTGATCCTGCCATCCGGCGTTTGGTGCAGGTGGCGGAGCCCAATCTGCCTGCGCGATCGGAGCACTTGCGGGCTGATCGAACGGATTGAAGGCAGGTTCTTCGCGTTCCGCGTACGACGGAACCGGCGGCGGTTCGTATGTCGAGGGTTTGGGATCATCGAAAGGCGACGGGATCGGCGGTGCCGTCGATACGCCCAGGTCCGATGCTGCGAACGGCGATGGCGGCGGATCAGGTTCAGAGAAGTTTGGTAGTTCTGGCTCACCGAGCGGCGGAATGTCTATTACCTGCTCATCCTGGGCCGTCATCTCGGCGCGGATCTCCTCTTCGGAGGCGAACATTGTCTTCGCCGGGTCCGACGCTTCTGGCAGATCAAGCAGATCGCCAGACTGCTCCTTGACGGAGGCCGAGGCCAGATCCTCGGGACGGGCCATCATCGTTTTGTAAGGATCGACGGGTGCGTCGTCAACCAATGGCGTACCATCGGCTTGGCAAAAACGCATGTTATCGTCGAACGTTTTATCGCAGGTCGGACATCGTTTCATAAAGTTTTAGAGTGCGGGCTTTGGCCCGTCTTTGGAGAAGAGTATACAGGCTAAAGCCTGCACTCAAAACTAAACTAACTCAAGTTTGCTAAAGAAATAGCTGATCTCGATACTTGCGTTCTCGTCCGAGTCGGAGCCATGCACCGCATTCTCACCGATCGATGCGGCAAAGTCTTTTCGGAGCGTGCCGTCCGCAGCCTCGACCGGATTCGTCGCACCCATCAGATCGCGCCAAGCTTTCACAGCGTTCTCTTTCTCAAGAGCAAGCACGACGCAGGGTCCGCTTGAAATGAATTCAGTCAGCTCTTCGTAAAAGCCCTTGCCCGCGTGGACAGCATAAAAGCCTTCTGCCTGTTTCCTCGACTGGTGAATAAGCTTCATCCCTCGAATTTTAAATCCGCTGGTAAGTATGCGATCGATGATCTTCCCTTGATTCCCGGCGCGCACCGCGTCCGGCTTTATGATTCCAAATGTTAAAGTGCTCATTATTTATTACTTGTTGAGAGTTACGGTTCCCATCTGCGTGTTCATTCTTAAAAAGTCGAATTCATTCCAAACCTCGGAGAACCTTCCATCCGTCAGGGTACAGAGTCCGCCGCCGGTGAATTCGACCGGCATATTGGTAGGCGGGAAACCAAGACCGTCCCCAGTATGCGTTCCGCGCACAATACAACGGCAGCTCATTTTATCGCCTTCCGATACGGCATCTTCAACCGTTACGTGAATATCAGGGAATGCAGAGACGAAAGATCGAAAGAAAGGCTTGAAATTCTCTCGTCCGACGATAGGTTCGTCTCCGAGACCATGAATGACGACGTCCTCCGTCATCATTTCGTCGATGGCTTCCTCACGTTTTTGGTTCCAGACTTCGTCGAACCAACGATGTAATAGTGTCGGATACTCTGGCATGGTCTTTCCTCTTTTTTACGCCGTTGCGCTGTGACCCAAAACTTCCGCTATCGCCTGTCCGATGTCCGCCGGCGACTCGACGACGCGAATTCCCGCCGCGGTCAATGCTTTCATCTTCTCAGCCGCAGTTCCCTTTCCGCCTGAGATGATCGCACCGGCGTGTCCCATTCGCCGTCCCGGCGGAGCGGTCTGTCCGGCGATAAATGCGACAATCGGTTTCGTCACATTTTCCTTCGCGTAAGCCGCGGCATCTTCTTCGGCCGTGCCACCGATCTCCCCGATCATAACGATCGCGTCGGTTTCGTCATCTGCTTGAAATAATTCCAGCGCGTCCGTGTGTGTCGTTCCAATGATTGGATCGCCGCCAATACCAATCGCGGTCGATTGCCCGAGGCCAAGCGCAGTCAATTGTCCGACGGCCTCGTATGTCAGCGTTCCAGATCGCGAAACGACGCCGATCCTTCCTTCTTTATGAATGTGTCCGGGCATGATCCCGATCTTGCATTTTCCGGGCGAAATAATTCCCGGGCAATTAGGACCGATCAGTCGAGTGGTCTTACCAGAAGCGGGAGCGGTAGCGACCCGGGTTTTGCCGGCAAGAAACTCTTTCACTTTGACCATATCGGCGATCGGGATGCCTTCGGTTATACAAACAACGAGCGGCAACCCCGCGTCTGCGGCTTCCATGATCGCATCGGCGGCAAAAGGCGGCGGAACGTAGATCACGGATACATTCGCACCGGTCTCTTTCACTGCGTCGGCGACAGTGTTAAATACCGGAATGCCTTCGTGAGTAGTTCCGCCCTTTCCGGGAGTGACGCCTCCGACGACATTTGTGCCGTAGTCGCGCATCTGCAGGGTGTGAAACGTCCCTTCTTTGCCCGTGATGCCCTGGACAATAAGGCGTGTATTCTTATCGACTAAAACTGCCAAAGCGGTTTCTCCTCTTGTCAGAACCGAAAGCGGTAGCGACCGGGGTTCTTATTCTTGTAAGAACCGGAAGCGGTAGCTAACGGTTCTTCTAGCGACTAAAAGCAAGAGTGGAGTATACCAGTTCCGCCTTCGGATTGCGGAATGTGGACTGCGGAATTCGAAGTCTAACGCCCGACAAATTACGTCAGATCGTATATTTTTTGAACCTTTTTAATGACCGGGACGTTTGCACTGATGTCCGTGACACCGAGGTTTCGGTAAGGCAAAGGTTCACGCCAGTCCAAAATCCGAAATCTAAAATCCAAAATTGAAATGCGGCAGCTTTACTCATTCTATTCCGATGCTTTTTGGATCGCCATTAAATCGATCCTCGAGCACAAACTGCGCGCGTTTCTGACGTTGATCGGTATCATCATCGGCGTCGCCGCGGTAGTCGTTGTTGGGGCCTCGATCAGCGGGCTGAAGACCTACGTTGTCGAAACTGCGTCAAAGGTTCTCGGATCGAACCACTTCATGATGAACCGTATGGCTTCGATGGGCCGCATGGCGGATGAGGAATTCGAACGCCGGAACCGCAGAAACAAGGATATTAAGTGGGAAGAGTACGAATATGTTCGGGACAACTGTGAGCTTTGCTCAGCAGTCGGAGCACAGGTGAATTCCGGGACCGATCTTAGCAAGGACGGAATCGAAATGCCTGCGACCCGAATCATGGGCGTTACGGCGAATATGGCCGACATCGAAGATAAAACGATGTCCGAAGGCCGCTTCATGACGGATGAAGAGTCATCGAGGATCACGTACGTGTGCGTCATTGGAAACGACGTCAAGGAGAAGTTTTTTCCAAACAGTTCGCCGATTGGCCAGCAAGTAAAGATTCGCGGCGTGCCGGTGCGGATCATCGGAGTCGAAGGTAAACGCGGTTCGTTCTTTGGGGATTCGCAGGACCGGCATGTTTACATCCCGATCACGCTTCACGGCCAGATCTTTAATCGCACGGGCGGAATACAGCTACACGGCAAGACGATCACAAACGAGCATTTCAAAGACGCGATCGAAGAGGCTCGCCAACTTTTACGAAATCGTCGTCAGCTCATCGGCAGTGAGGAAGATACGTTCGGCGTCGTCAATGTCGATGAGTTCAATTCGCAGATGGACCAGATCACGGGCGCGATCGCGGCGGTGGTCGTACCTATTACGTTGATCATCCTTGTCGTCGGCGGCATCGTCGTCATGAACATCATGCTCGTCTCCGTTACAGAGCGGACGTTTGAGGTAGGCCTTCGCAAAGCGCTCGGCGCGACGCGTAAGCAGATATTACTCCAGTTCCTGATCGAATCAGCCGCCCTCTGCGTGCTGGGCGGCTTCTTGGGGCTTATGCTTTCGGTGGTTGCGACACAGCTAGTCGGATTCGCTCTAGGAATCACGATGACGATCACTATCGGTTACGTCATCATGTCGGTTGCCGTATCGAGCATTATCGGAATACTCGCCGGTCTCTATCCGGCGTGGAAGGCGGCGCGGCTCGACCCGATAGTTGCGCTTACGCAGGCTTAGTAAATAGTTAATCGTAAATTGTGAACAACAAAGTCTTTTCCTTCCTATTCACTATTCACTATTCACGATTAACGCACTTATGAAGATCTCGACATCGTTACCGGTTGAAGTCATGAAGATGTCGCTCGACAGTATTGCCGGGCACAAGTTCCGGTCTGCGCTTACAATCCTCGGAATCGTCGTCGGTATCATCACCGCGGTCGTCGTCGCGTCGATCCTGACGGGCATGCGCCAGAGTATTGTCTCGATCGTCGAAGAGTACGGCACGAATAATATCTACGCATTTCACCTCACCACCGGAATGGGAGCGCCAAACCGAGATGAGCGAAATCGAAAGCCGCTCATCGATGAAGACGCCAATGCCATCCTGCAGCAGTCAACTACAATCAACGACATCGCCCTCATAAATCCGGGGATAGGCAACTTCGGGCCGAGCTTTGACGACAACATGAAGTACGAAGGCCGGAACTATCGCTGGGCGAATGTCGATGGCGTGTCGACAAACTACGATCAGATCGTAAACCTTTCGATCCGCGAAGGCCGTTGGCTGACCGACGCTGACAATCTTCAGCGACGGAATGTGGTGGTGATCGGCGTCGATGCCCGCGAGGCTCTTTTCCCTAATCCGGACGAATCTCCGATCGGAAAGGTCATCCGGATGAACGGCAACACGTGGGAGATCGTCGGCGTGGTCGAGAAACGCAAGTCCGGATTCTTCGGCGAGAACGAAGAAGACCGTAAAGTTTTCATGCCGTACCGTACGTCGCGGAAAGTCGCTCCGCTACGCGACTTCTTATTATTGATCATTCAAGGGAAGCAAGGTCAGCTCAATGACGCCGTTGCAGAGATCGAAGGCGTTTTGCGTCAGCGTCGAAATGTGAAATATGGTGATCCGAATAATTTTGACGTTAAAACTGCCGACGCCTTCATCGCCCAATTCGACGGAATCCTCGGTGGTGTCGGAGCTGCGGCGATCGCTATATCAATGCTTGGGCTTCTTGTCGGTGGAATCGGCGTCATGAACATCATGCTCGTCTCGGTCACGGAACGAACAAAGGAGATCGGCATTCGAAAGGCAATCGGCGCGACGCGCGGAGCGATCGTCTTCCAATTTCTTCTCGAGGCGATGACGCTGACCGCGATCGGCGGAGTGATCGGGATAATTCTCGCGGTCGGAATCAGCAATCTAGTGATGATCCTTATGCCAACGATCCCCGCTACCGTTCAGGTTTGGATGATCCTGGTGTCGCTCGCCGTTTCGATCGGCATCGGTCTGGTCTTTGGCGTTCTCCCGGCACGGAAAGCCGCACGGCTCGATCCCATCGAGTGTCTGCGATACGAGTAGGCGCAGCGCAGTCGTACTCCTAGCCGTCCTGTTTCTTAGGGCTATTGTTTTTTATGACGCAAATTTGTCTTGACTTTCCCGTCGGGCATGCACTATACGGCTGAGAGACAAAAGGGATAACTTGAGCGCAAATCGGAATGCCCAGGCACGAATACGAGTGGAGCGTACTGTTTCCAGCCCGGTCGCAAAACGCGGCGATTGTTTACCTGCCGGGAAAATTAGGGACAGCGTGTTCTTAAGAAGGGAAAATCGAAAGCACGGGTTTTTCCATCGACCGTCCCTTCGATCCGCGCATTTAACTTGTCGCCGTCGAGCTTGTAGACGATCCGCTGCGGAAAGTCGTGTGCGGGATTGGCAAATGTGACCTCGTTCGACGACCACTTCATGATCCTGAATGTGGTATCCGACGAATTCTGCGACGGCCTGGAGACATAAATAACCGAGATCTCGTCGCGGACGAGAAGGAGAAACTCGTGACCCGTCATCTTTCCGTTTCGCACGGTTCTCGACATGCCCAGCATCGCACCGCCGTCGGGCGCCATCCATTGCTCGGTGATTCGAAGGTTCTTTGTGGGATCGTGCATCTGCCAGCATCCGGTCAGCCACGCGACGTCTTCGACCTTAGAGGATGAGATCGCCTTACCCGAGCTTTGCGCCCCGGCCGAGTAAACGAAGATAAGTAGAATCGCCAGGATTGTCGTCTTTCGGATCATCGTTCCGAACCTCCCAATTAGTTATTCGAGCTCCACCCGCTGCCCGTATTCGGGCACCACAACGTTCCACCCGAACCGGTCGCGGATGTGCTGTGCCATCGCTTCCGCGG
>JBDTWZ010000045.1:0-19013 GCA_040006435.1 Acidobacteriota bacterium | reverse complement strand
ACCGCTTATCCGAGTTCGACATGGTGTGGAGAGAGGGCACGGACGCGAGGCTCTGGGAGGAGATGGTGTATTGCTTTTTTACCGCTGGCTGCTCGGCAAAAATGGGGCTCAGGTCGGTGGATGCGGTTCGCCCTCTTTTGCGTCGCGGTTCTCAGCCTGAGATCGCGAGTGCTCTGACCGGTGTTCATCGTTACCCCAACGCACGCTCACGCTACGTATTTTCTTCTCGAAACTTCCTGAAGGAACATTGCAATCTCGAGCTGCGTAAAAAGCTTGAGAGCTTCGATTGCCGGCTTGAAAGGCGAGACTGGCTTGTGCGGGAAAAAGGGATAAAGGGCCTCGGCTATAAAGAGGCCAGCCACTTTTTGCGGAACATCGGGTTGAAAGGTTACGCGATCCTCGATAAACACGTCCTCAAGTGCCTCGCCGAGCTAAAATTAATCGACGCCCCAAAGCCACCAAACACCCGTTCTAAGTATCTAAGCGTTGAAGACAAGTTAAGAGAGCTTACGGAAAGAACAAAAATAGACTTTGACGAGATGGATCTGGTGCTCTGGTCGATAAAGACCGGTCAGATCCTTAAGTGACTTTAAAGACTTTAAGGACTTTAAAGAGCGAGAGCACGATAGGAGCAAACCCCATGCAACCCGCTTTTCTTCGTAAAGACTTTGTTCGGACTCCTTCCCTGATAAAGCATTTTTTCGCGTTTGGCCTTATCACTATAGTCTTTACAGCTTCGGCCTTTGCCTTCGCCGATATTCAGCAGGTAAATGGTGACGACTTTCGCTCGTTGCTAAAGGAGGGCGACAAGCTTGTGCGTCGCGGCGAGTTCTTCGAGGCCGAAAAGATCTTTAAGCGGGCCATCGAGATCAACCCGAGTCACTCCGGAGCAAGAATTAAGCTCGCGCTGGTTCACGTCAAACAACGGCGCCTTAGCGAGGCCTACGACCTCATATTACCGATCGCGAAGGCTGAGCCGAAGAATTCGAATGCGTTTGCGGCCCTCGGAGCCACGCTTTTGAGTGCGGGAAAATTCCGTGAGGCGCGGACCGTATTTGAGAATGCGTTGCGTCTGAACAAAAAAGAAGCTCTCGCATGGGCCGGTTATGGCATGCTCGACTTTTATGAGAATCGAATTCTCTCTAGCCTGAGCAGTCTTCATGAAGCAGTTTTTCAAGCTTCGAACGAGCCGGATTATTACTTTGCACTGGCCCAGGTTTCAGCTCGGGGCGAGCGATACAAAGAGGCGGCAGATGCGTATTATCGTTTTTTGTCCCTCTCGCGCAATACTGACGACGAGCGACGGGCTCGTATCAGGGGGCTCATAAACTTTCTTCGGTTCCTCGGTCAAAAACAGACACTCTATACAACCGGCGGTCAGGCCGAGACGTCGGTCCCGATCCGTATCGTCGGCAATCGTCCTGTCATCGAGCTTCGTATAAACGACCGCGCTCGGCCGCTCAAGTTCGTCTTGGACACAGGCTCGGGAATTTGTGTAATTTCCGATAAAACGGCGAAACAGCTCGGCATCAAGCCGATCACCCGCGGCGGGTTTGCTAAAGGGATCGGGGGCAACGGACGGTTCGAGATCGTTTACGGTTTTCTAAAAGAGGTCGAAATAGGCGATGTCGGTATTCGAAATGTCCCGGTTTACATTCGTAAGTTTCATAGTGACGGTGACGATATCGACGGGTACATCGGGCTTTCGCTGATATCGAAATTTCTTACGACCATTGATTACGGAGCTCTGACATTCTCACTGACGAAAACAGACAGCGACGCCTCCCGGATGGATGTCGGTGTTTCACTTCCGCTTCGGCTGACGTCGAGCGGTTTCCTGAGCGGCGAAGTCCACCTTGAAGGAATAGACGAGCCACTCAATTTCATTGTTGACACGGGTGCGACGGTGTCAGTAATTTCGGATGGGGTCGCGAATTCCGCGGCGATCAACTCGTTTGTGCGAAGCGAGAAGATGCGCGTCGTCGGTTCGGCGGGGATCACCGACAATGTACAGTCGTTTCTTTTGCCCCGCGTCAGTTTCGGCACGCATTCGCGAAAGAGCATTACCGCGATCGCCCTCGATCTTGGTACGATTAACGAGGCCTCCGGATTCGAGCAGGCCGGAATTTTGGGTGGCAACTTTCTGCGCAATTACCGCATGACTTTCGACTTCAAGAACTCCAAGGTTACTTTTGTAGCAATCACTCAGGAGCAATAGCTCCCGCCGATGAAACTCAGCCTTTATCTTGAAACATCGGTGATCGGTTCGTACCTCGATGCGGGCGACGCTTTTCGGCGCGATCTGACGATTCGGTGGTTCGAACACGAACTCTTCGAATACGACGCCTTTGTATCGCTGCTTGTCGAGCGCGAACTCGAACGCGTCGACGAACCGCACCGGAGCGGATACATGAAGATCATCAAACCCCTCCGGCGCCTTGAATTTTTGGAGGAGGCGGCGATCCTTGCCGACGGATATATTTCGCGCGGAATCTTTCACCGCAAATTCATGGCCGACGCCTTTCATGTCGCCCTTGCGTCGATCCACAAGATCGATTACCTCGTCACATGGAATTTCGGACATCTCGCCAATGTCCGGAAGCAAGCCCGGATCAAACTCTTCAACACGGCCGCCGGATTTTTCTCGCCCGCGATAGTCACGCCCGAATTTCTCGTCCACGGCTAATCTTGCTTCATCTGCCGATTCGCGATTAACTATCCACTAGATGTATCGCCGCCCGAAATTCATGGAAGTCCTGCTAGACATCCGCCGTGAGATGGCGCATGAGGTCGATTACGATACCGATCTGTTTGCGGAAATGATCCGAAGCGGTCGGCACACGACGCCTACGCGATTTCACAGTCTGGTGCCCGACTACGAGAAACCCGCCGGCCCGGGTGAAAAGGCCGCACCGAAGAAACGATAAGAAGCAGCAAAGTCGAGACTTCAGAAAATCCACGAATGCCGCTGACCACTCGCGGGGTGCTTTATCTTTTTTTCCTCGTTGGATCGGCGATATTTATGGCCTGCCTGGTTATTCGCGGCGCGGGCATTCTCGATGACGATGTTCAATATGCTGTTACGATCGCTCTGATAGTTCTTAACACCGGCATATTTTTTCGGCGTATGACTTTTGCCTGCGGTGTTACGATTGAATTATTTTTGGACCGTCTGTAAAAAGCCAACCGCCGTTCACCCTAAAGATGCGTAGATATCTGATTTCCTGCCTGATCGTGCTTACCGTGATCGCGGCGAGCGGCGCGTACTTTTTT
Source organism: Acidobacteriota bacterium (assembly GCA_040006435.1). Lineage (GTDB taxonomy): Bacteria > Acidobacteriota > Blastocatellia > Pyrinomonadales > Pyrinomonadaceae > OLB17. Next base: position 15,740 of record JBDTWZ010000045.1, on the reverse strand, counting down.
CGCAACTATTGGGAACACCGGTACGACGAGCTAATCACCCGGCAGGCGCGGATCTACAGGCTCGATGAACGTCTCGTCTGGAGTTTGATCTACGAGGAAACGTGGTTCAGAGATCAGGCGATCGGCGAAGCCGACGAAGTCGGATTGATGCAGGTCACACCGCTTGTCGCTCGCGAGTGGGCGAAGGAAACCGGGCTTCGGGAATTCGAACGTCAGACCGCTGAGAACGTTGTCGGATTTCTGAGTAATCCGGAACGCAACATTCAGGTCGGTTGCTGGTACCTCGAAAAGCTGCGGGAAAGTTATCGCGGAAATCCCGCCGAAACGGCGATGACGCTCGCCGCGTTCAATGCAGGGCCCAGCCGCGTCGAAGAGTGGACGCGCGGCACCGATCCGGCGACGATGACTGAAGCGGATTTTATCGGGCGGATCGGAATTTCGTCGACCCGCGCCTACGTCGGATCCATCCTCGGTCGATATCGATCCGACAAAAGCATCCTCTCAAAATGAAGATCCTCGCTGCGGAACACGTCCTGCCTATCTCATCCGAACCGATCAGAGACGGAGCCGTCGCGATCGATTCAGACGAGATCGCCGCCGTTGGTAAACTCTCCGAGATCAAGGCGCAGTATCCCGGCGTCGAGATTGATGACTTCGGAAAAGCTGCGATCCTACCTGGTTTTGTAAACTGCCATTCTCATCTTGAAGTGACCTCGATGCGCGGCGCGCTCGACGATGTTGAGCACGATTTTCGTTCATGGCTTCTCAAGCTGAACGAAATCCGCAGGGGACTCTCGGATGCTGATATTGAAGCGGCCGCGATACTCGGCGCGACCGAAGGTGCGCGAGCCGGGGTCACATGCTTCGGGGACATCGGCCGTCACGGCGCGGCGGGCTTGAATGCATTGAAAAGCGTCGGACTGCGCGGCGTGTTGTTTCAGGAAACCGAGTTCTCTCCGGACAACGCGACGGCTGCGGGAGACTTTGAAAAATTGAAGGAGAAGTTCCTAGGACTTCGAGAACACGCTAGCGACCTTGTCCAGATCGGCCTTTCGCCGCACTCGCCTTACACGGTCAGCCGAAACCTGTTCAAGCTGATCGCGGCATTTGCGAACGCCCAGAATATCAGGCTCACCATTCACGCCGCCGAATCGGCTGACGAATACGAGCTGTTGATGCACGGCAAAGGATTCTTTATGGAGCTCTATGAAAGGCTGGGTTACACATGGGTGGTTCCGGAATCCTCCTCGATCGAGTTTCTTTCACGGACCGGCGTCCTCGCCGCACGCCCGCTGCTTGCTCATTGCGTGACGGCGTCAGATAGTGATATCGAGCTAATTGCGGAATCGGGTGCGCGAATCGCGCACTGCCCGAAATCAAATGCAAAATTCGGCCACGGATATGCACCGTTAGGGAAATTTCTCAACGCCGGGCTCGCCGTCGGGCTGGGGAGTGATTCGGTCGCGAGCAACAACGTTTGCGATCTTCTCGAAGAATCTCGGTTCGCGGCTCTCGCGGCGCGCAACCGGCCCGGCTGCGAACGATTCATTACGTCGCGTGAAGTTTTAGATGCCGCGACGATCGGCGGTGCAAAAGCTCTGAGACTTGAAGACAAGATCGGAACGCTTGAGGCGGGCAAGCAGGCGGACATCGCCGTCGTGTCGCTTAATCATCCGGCGCAATCGCCAGTTAATGATGTTGAATCGGCGCTGGTTTTTTCGTCGAATGCGAGGGATGTTGTGATGACAATGGTCGCCGGGAAAGTCGTCTATTTGAGCGAGGTCAATGCGCTAGATTGCCAGGACAGTATCTAGCGCTCGAGTCAATTGCTATTTCAGGCTCCGACTAATTCACATCCGGCCACGCCGCTTTCATCTCACGCAACAGATCATTCACCGCCCACTCGTTGCCCGCGAAGATCTTCGTAACCTTGCCATCGGGGGCGATGACCGCAGTTCGCAGGGAATGATTTAGCTGCGTTTTATCATTCTGATCGACCTCGTATCGGAGGCCGAAAAAATCGGCAACGGCACGTACTTGCTTGTCGCTTCCGACCGCGAGCTGCCAAACGCTAAAGTCAGGCTTCGCGCCTTTGCCAAGATATCCAATGCCGTATGATCTTAATTTTTCAGGCGTGTCGCGTTCTGGATCGAACGAAATGCTGAGCAGACGGAATTTGTCCTTCACATCAGGCTCTCTTATTATCCGGTTGGCCGCGTCGCTGAAGTTCGTCGACATTTTTATGCAATAGTCCGGCAGCGGGCACTGTGCATAGATAAAGGTGATCGCCAGCACCTTTCCACGAAAATCCTTTGTCGAGATTCGAGCACCGTCCTGATTCGTCAATTGAAAGTCCGGGATCTCTTTTCCGAGCTGGGCGAACCGTTCGTCAAGCGGCGGATTTGCCTGACCGGGTTTCGCCGCGGCAACGATGCCGATCTTTTCAAGCCAGTACGGATCGTTTGCCGAACTGTCGACGACGAGTTCGGCACGGATCTCGGCACCCGGGGCAAGATCGTCCCACACCCAATCTTCGTGGATCGGAAACTCCATCGTCATCGCATCCATGTAATCGGCCACCGCTTCATGATCTATCGTCGCGCGTTTTCGTTCGCGATCGACGGACACCACTTTTCCTTTAAGGTTGTAGCGTTTTGCTTCGGAGGCGGGTGGTTGCGGCGCCGGCTTTTGGCAGGCGGTGAAGAGTAGGGCTGTAAGTAATATTAAAGCTAGTTGTCGCATTGCTGCGATTTTCACAAGGAAAAGATGGGAGCGCAAGTGCAGAGACTGGAACGGAGGCGACCCGCCTGCAAACGTTCGCAAAGCGAAGGTCGACGGATTGCGGCTGAAAGTTTAACTATTTTTTCGTGCTTAGCACTTATGCAAGCGGGACGCTTGCTCCACAGTCACCGTCGTTTCAGTTTTTCGTCGTACAGCGTTTGGTACATCCGATAATTTGCCATCACACGGTACACGTAATCTTTCGACTGGGAAAATGCGATCTCGGGAATATAGCGATCCATAAGCTCGGATTTCGAACGTGCGAGCCAGCGTTTCATATTATCTTCGCCGCCATTGTAACTCGCCGCGACTGCTGCCGGCTGATTGGGAAAAAGCTTGAACAGATTTCCGGTGTAATGCGAACCGAACAGGATAGATGTCGACGGATCGTAGAGATCGTCCTGCCTGAACTTTTCTCGTCCAAGTTCGGCGGCGACACGCGACGCCGTCGTCGAGATAAACTGCATCAGCCCGCGGGCGGCGGCATAAGACTTCACGTCGGCGCGGAATCGCGATTCCTGTCGCATTATCGAGAGCAGAAATCTCGGATCTACGTTCTGTTGCGGTGCGTGTTTGATCAACGCATCTGCATACGGAGCCGGATACAAGAGATCCAGAACCTCGGTCGCAATCAGCTCGATCTGATAATCGGCAGGTGCCTTCCAGGTCGATTCGATAAACGCGGCGCCGCGATTCGCGAGATCGCCCCGAGTGTAAAATGTGGCGATCGTGTAATCAAGATTTCTTTTGTCGCCATCAATCGTTGCCGACCTGATCTGCTGTTCGATCTCGGGCGCCGCCTCGTCGTACAACCCGAGAAATAGCAACTCGTCAGCCACCGTGCGAGTTGCGCGATGCTCATTCGTCTTAGAATCGACCGGTGCCTGACGCCCCAGCCGGATCAATATGAACTTCGGCAAAGCAGAATAGGCCGGGATCGTGGCGTACACCGCCCGAAGAGATTCGAGCAGCTTTGCTCTTTCATCAGGTACATCGGTTAAGCGGAGTCGCGATTGCAGAATCCGTCGGACAGCCTCCGCGTCCGTCGGTCGGAGCTGTGCTAACGCGTCTGCTTTTGCAGAAACAAATGAACCGGCCACTTTATCGCTTGCCATTAGCCGGAGCCGCTCGGTCGAGCGCATACCGTAATATTCAATTCGGCCATCAGGGATCGAAAGATAAACATCGATCGCCTCGGCATACCGTCGTAATTGTTCCAGGACAAACGCGCGCAGGAACCGGACTTCGGCGATGCTCGTACCGCCCGGCGTATTTGCACCGCCCAGGTCGGAAAGTTTCTCAAGCCGCGGAAGTGTTTCGAGGGCATTTGCCCAGTCGCTGTGCGAAAGATGGATCCGCGCCTCGGCGAATGTAGCGAGAGCTTCGGGCTGCATCCCCTTGAACTTGTCACTAATATTTACCGCCCATTTCAAAGCGGCCGTTTCTTCGCGTTCGTCGCGAAGCACATCGATCATGTTTAGATATGCACGATCGATACGATCGCCTTCGGGATACTTCTCGATATACTTTTTGTATCGAGTTCCGGCCTCGTGATGTTTGCCGACCCGTGCGTAGGCAGACGCAGACTGAAGCAGAGCGTCCGGTGCGACGACGTGATCCGGGAACTGCTCGAGCGCACGCTCGAACCATTTCAGCGCTTCGGTGAAATCACCCTGCTGGACATAACCTCTACCGATTTGAAATATCGCATCGGGGACCAGACCGCTGCCGTGGTGTTCATTGATTATCGCTGCGTAGTGAGTGCGGGCGTGATCGAAGTCGCGATTGAACTGATATATCGACGCACGCTTGAGATGCTCATAATCTGTTAACGCAGCAAGTCCGGGTGCTGTCGAATCAAGGTTGTCCAGGCCCCGAGCGCCGACCAATGCAAAGTCGTCGGGTTGTGCCGGATTGGAAAGGGTGGTCGTCAGCGACGCAAAGATCTCCTTCGCCTTCGCAGTATTTCCGGACCTGAGATACGCATCGGCAAGAAATGCCTGCAGCTCTCTTGAGACCTGCTCGGCCGCGCGTCCCGCAGAAGGCAATGAGCGCTTCGGTATCTGTTCGACCTGACGAATTGCGAGATCGTAATTTCCGCTCTCGAACCAGCTTTGGGCCATACGACGCGTCGCCGGATACAACAGCAAGCTGTCAGGTGAGAACGAGATTAATTCCTGCAGATAGGAGCGTTCGACGATCAGATTGCCCGATGTTCTTGCCAATCGCGAAAGGTGCCACAAGGCGTACGGTTTCAGGATCGAGTTGCGGCTCACCACGCTTTGGTAAGCGGCCATTGCCCGCGCGATGTCTCCGCTGTTTTCCGCGACCCGGGCGCTCAGATAGTTATAATTGTTTTCGCGAAATCCAGCCGGATCATTTGATTCAAGATCTCGCAACTCGCCGGCGACGGACAGATAGTTTCGATCCGCCAGGGCCGCACGAATTCGTCCGTCAATTTCAACCGGCACTTGAGCGGAGACAAGCTGAAAACTGATCGCGATAAAAAAAAGAAATGCAGGTCTGGACATTGTGTGAATTCTAACGCGTTTAGTTTAAAGAAAAAAAGAGAAGCCCGCGGGCTTCTCGAAAAAGGTCGTAATGACCTGAACTCTAGGGGACTGCAACAATACTCTGGCGGACGACACCGGAGTTGACCGGGACGTCATCTGTCTGACCAAAGTTATATGTTCGAAGGCGTGGGCGAGAGCTGTCACTGATGTACCATGTGCCGCTTCGGTAAACGGCAAAATCGGTTGTTCCGTCGCCGTCATAATCGGACGGAACGGCAACGTCGTCGCTAAAACCGAAATGAAACTGTTCTGTCACGCCGGTTTCGCTGTTGATGACGTACCAGAAACCGCTTCTATAAACCGCAACGTCGGCTTTCTTGTCGCCGGTGTAATCGGCCGGAACTAACGTATCAAGTCCGGCGAGCCCAAAGGCCTGGACCGATGACTTTCCGGTCGAACTCGAGCGGATATACCAACGATTCTCGGTCGAACGAAAAATTGCGAAGTCGGCTTTCCCGTCTCCGTCGTAATCTGCCTGCACCGGGACGTCGCCGAGTTTTCCCCAACGGAAGACAAGTGCGTTGTCCTGATCGTAACCGTTGGAGGATTTTAGGATCCACCACTCACCGGTGTCAGGGCGCCAGACGGCGAGATCGGTCAATCCATCGCTATCGTAATCCGCGGGCACCGGCACGTCCGGCAGGCCACCCGTCGGGTGCATTGTCGTCGTTCCCCAACGGACCAGCAGAACGCTGTCATCGCCGCTCTGATGTATGTACCAGACGCCGTTCTCGGGCCGCCACACTGCGAAATCCGTTTGACCGTCGCCGTCGTAATCGGCCGGAACCAGAATGTCCGAAGCATGTCCCCACTGAAATGCCGAAGCCTCAGCCTTGTCGCTTGACGGCTCGCACAGCCAAGTCGTCGACGAGGGACGAAACACCGCTAAGTCGGCTTTCCCGTCGCGATCAAAGTCTGCCGCCGAAGCAGCCGTGGCAATTGTCAACGACATGGCGATCGCCAGAAATGATTTTGAGATCATTCGAAACATATCGGTCGGGGTGAAGTAATTCATCCGGTTTAGCGTCAATGACGGTTTGAGTTTGAATCTTTTGCCGTACAATCTCGGTTAACTGCCCTACAAAACTGACAATCTAAGGGCAGTTCCTGTAAAATCTCGAAATTCGCTATGAATGCCACGATGCTGGGCGGCAAGGATATTGCCGAGTCGATAAAATCTGAGGTTTCTGCGGAAATCGCCAGATTTCTGGACCAATACTCGATCACGCCGTGCCTCGCCGTGGTGAGGGTCGGTGACGATCCGGCCTCGGCCGTATACGTCGGCAGCAAGGTTAAGACCTCCGAAGCCGTCGGAATGAGATCGGAGCAGCATCATCTGCCGGCGACGGTTTCGCATACCGATCTTCTTGCCCTCGTACGTGAACTAAACACGCGAGACGATGTCGACGGCATCCTCGTACAGCTTCCGCTGCCCGAACAGATCGATGCGCGCGAGATACTCGAAGCGATCGATCCGGACAAGGATGTCGACGGTTTTCATCCGATAAATGTCGGACGTCTATCGCAGGGCGAAAAGGCTCTTGTCCCATGTACGCCGGCTGGCGTGATCGAGATGCTGAAACGGTCGGGTATCGAGATCGCGGGGCAGAATGCGGTGATCGTCGGGCGGAGTAATATTGTTGGGAAACCGATGGCCATGCTTTTGCTTCAGGAGAATGCAACGGTCACGATCTGCCATTCGCGAACACGAGACTTGCCCGACGTCACGCGGCAAGCTGACATCCTCGTCGCGGCGATCGGCCACGCCGGTTTTATTCGCGGCGAAAATATTCGTGAAGGTGCGACCGTCATCGACGTTGGCATCAATAAGCTTGTGGATGCGAGTCTTGTGGGACAGTTTTTCCACGACGACGAGATCGAAAAGCGCCTTGCGGCGATTAAAAAACACGGCTTTACACTGGTCGGTGATGTGAACGCGAAAGAAGCAATCGAGAAGGCGGCGAATTTGACGCCTGTGCCGGGCGGCGTTGGGCTGTTGACCGTTGCGATGCTGATGAAGAACACAGTTGAAGCAGCTCGCCTAAGAAGAAAGATTTAGCCACCGAGCACACAGAGTAAGGACTATTTCCGTTCGCTCTAGTCTTGGAAGTTGTAGATAGTCCAATCAACGCGTGACCGTAAGGAGCTGTTAAGAAATCTCTGTGTCCTCTGTGGCTAAGTGTTGAATAAATATATGACATTCGAAGAATATCAAACCGATGCGAGCGGCACGGCGCTCTATCCGAATCGCATGAAGAACCTCGAATACCCGACCCTCGGTTTAGCCGGTGAGGCGGGCGAGGTTGCGAATATCGTTAAGAAGATCCAGCGGGACGACGGCGGGGTAATAACCGATGAGGTACGCGGCAAACTGAAAGATGAGCTCGGCGACGTGCTTTGGTACATCTCTGCATGCGCCGATGAGCTCGGGCTGACGCTGCACGAGATCGCCGAGTTCAATGTTTCGAAACTCGCGAAGCGGCACGGACGTCAGGCGTAAAGTTTGCGCGTGGATACGTCGATTTTGAACGCCGATCGGGCGGATTACGCGGATACGGGCGGATAAGATTTTCTTGTGATCCCCCGCTGGAATCCGCCAATCCGCGTTTAGAAAAAGCGTGGCACGACGCCCAGTGAATATGTCATGTTGAAAGTCGGACTCACAGGATCAATCGCGGTTGGCAAAACATTCGTTTGCGAAGTCTTTCGCGAGCTTGGGTGCGCCGTGCTCGATGCAGATCAGGTCGCACGCGACGTCGTCGAACCTGGCACCAGAGGCCTCGGGCTCGTCGCGGATGCATTTGGCAAATCTGTTCTGCGACCCGACGGCGCACTTGATCGAGCAAAACTAGGCTCGATAGTTTTCGCAGATAGAGATAAGCGGCTTTTGCTGAATTCGATCATCCATCCCCTCGTCTTTGAGGCCCAGGATCGATGGATCACGGAACGTGCGGCAGATGAGCCGGAGGGGATCGCGATCATCGATGCGGCCTTGATGATCGAGTCGGGCGGCTTTCGCCGGTTCGACAAGCTGATTGTTGTGTGGTGCGAACCTGAATTACAATTGCAGCGCCTAATGGCGAGGGATGATCTGAGCCTGCAGGATGCCGAAAAACGGATCGCCTCGCAAATGTCTCAGGAGGCCAAAAAGAGTCACGCCGATTTTCTGATAGACACATCTAAAGGTCACGACGATACGCGTCTGCAGGTCGCCGACGTCTTCAGGCAGTTGAAACTCCCGAGCTAGCGTCTAATAGGTTAAAGTTCGTGCTCTTCCCAAAAGGATATAGGATTCAAAAAACACAACTCGCATTGTCAGCGGCGTGGCGACGCACCGCGATCACCGGGTTGACCGCCATTCTCATCATTTGCTCTGCCTGTTCCGATCTGCAAAAGCCGACGGCCGAACCTTATTACTCTGGAACTGTCCCGTCACGGAAGCAAGAATTCCGTTGGAGCAATGGGAAACCTCCGAAGACCATGGATCCGGCGAGGGCGATCGCCCCGCCCGAGAGCGATCTTGTCCGCGCAGTTTTCGAGGGACTCACCGAACTTGATGCCAAGACGCTAATGGAAAAGCCGGCGGCGGCCGAGTCCTGGACGGCGAGCGATAATTTCCGAACCTGGACATTTCATCTCCGGGGCAATGCCCGATGGTCGAATGGCAAGCCGGTCGTTGCCGAAGATTTCGTTCGTTCATGGAAACGACTGGGCGAGTTGGGCGATGTCGTGGTGCATCGCGATCTGCTCAAGAACATTGTCGGATTTCCCATGAAAAAGAAGGAACCCGGGTCGCGATCAATCGACCTGCTTCGCGGTTCGAACCGGGAGATCAAGACAGACTCGAGCCCGCTGCTTCAGCCGCGAGCCGAGCCGGCGGAAACGAACGCAAATAAGAGCACGGAAATTGGCCCTGCCCCGCCGATCTTCGGAATTTCAACACCGGATACTCGAACCGTCCGCGTTCTCCTGATCGCGCCTGACAAAGACTTCGCGAAGCTCGTCGCACATCCCCTCTTCCGACCGGTCTTCGAGGACGGCGGAGAACTTGGCGATAAACCACCGAATACCGATGTTGTAACAAACGGCGCTTTCCGGGTCGCGGGAACCGATGATTCCGGCCTGACGCTGGAACGCTCGGAAGCGTACTGGAATCGTGAAGCGATCAAGCTCGAGCGAGTACAATTCGTCGCGACCGAGAATGCCGAGCAGGCCTTGAGGGCGTACAAATCCGGAGACATTGACGCGGTAACGAACGCAGACTTCGAGCCGCTTGCTCTGAAGCTCCTCGCGCCGTTTGAAGATTTCCGCCGGCGAACGCATTCGGCCGTAAATTTCTACGAGGTGAACCACGAGAAAGCACCGTTTGACGACCGGCGTGTGCGCGAGGCCTTGGCGATCTCGATCGAACGCGAGCGGCTGACCGAAGGTGAGATGGAAGGTTTTACTCAGCCCGCGTTATCACTTCTGCCGTTCGGCGCGAATCGTGAAGTGAAGATCGTTCAGGACAAAGAACGGGCTCGCGACCTGCTGGAGGAGGCGGGTTTTGCCGGCGGTAAGGGTTTCCCGATCATTCGGCTGGTTGTAAACCGGAACGACACCCAGCAACGTGTGGCGCGCGCGGTGGCCCGGATGTGGAAACAGAACCTGAGCCTTGAGACAGAGATTGTTGTAAAGGAGGTCACCGAACTTGAGCAGGCTCGTAACGCGGGAGATTTTGATCTGATCCGTCGCGGCGCGGTTTTTCCGACCGCCGACGAGTTGATGAGTATTCTGGAGATACTTAAACCGCCGCAACACTTAACGGAATCGGCATCCGCTACACCCGGCGGCAAGGGGGTCGAAGCCCGCGATCCGCAAAAGAACGCCGAGCCGAAACAACCGGTGCGCACGGCCGATGTTGAATATCCGGATATGACAATGTCCGAGGCAAATGCGGTCTATGAGCTGTGGGCGATACCGCTTTACTTCCCGACCTCATACGCGCTGGTCAAGCCCTACGTTGTTGGTTTTGAGATGAACAGCCTTGACGCCCCGTCCCTCAGCGATGTTTCGATCGATGCCGATTGGCAACCGAAATAGATAAAAAAGGAATCTCATAACTGCCGTTAACGTGGTAACCTGTTGGTACTCGGTCGTTTCCCCCCTACTCTCCTGAAGCTCGTCGCGATGGGCTTGTTTGAAGATTCATGCTTGACGGAGTTCGTCTATGAAAAACAATCGACTTACGACTCTGCATGCCGTACTCCTTATCGCACTTTTGTCGTGTTTGTTTTCGAGCTGTACTTCATCCGCCAAGGATAAGTATTTTGGAAAGACCGTTGTCCCGGAAGATAACGTTCTCCGATACGTGACCGGCTCTGAACCGGATTCGCTGGATCCGGCCGTCGCAACGGGCCAGCCTGAGGCCCGGTTAATGATGGCGCTTTACGACGCCCTTGTTGAATACCACCCCAAGACGATGGAGCCGATTCCGGGAATCGCTACGAGTTGGGAGATCGGAGCCGGCGGCACCGAATATCTTTTTCACCTTCGCCCTAATGCGACTTTTTCTAATGGAGAGCCGATCACCGCTCAAGCCTTTGCGTATTCGTTCCGTCGAGCCGTCTCGCCCGAACTTGCGGCGCTAAACGGTTATCTCGGCTTTTACATCAAGTACGCCGAGCGCTACAACGCTGGCGAGATGTTTGTCCGCGATTCTACGGGACGCTTCTTATTGAAGACAGACGTCGAGGGTACGTCCGATGTCACAACCCCGCACGATACGTTAGGCGCCGACACGGAATTCCACCGCTATCTCGATAGTCCTGACCGTTTGACCGTACCGGGTGCGGAAAAACAACGGGCCGAACTTTTTGAGAAGGACCCGAAGCTGAAGGCAGCTGTCGAGGGTAAAGAGTTTGTTCCGATCAAAGGTGAGGACATTGGGGTTGAGGCCGTCGACGATTGGACATTTCGCATCAAGCTTACACAGCCTGCTCCGTATTTTATCGGCCTTCTCGGCCACCAGCTTTTTCGCGTTGTTCACCCGCCGACAGTAGAGAAATTCGGCAAGGCGTGGATCAAGCCGGAGAATATCGTCACCAGCGGAGCTTTCCTTCTCAAGGAACATCGGCCCTACGACCGGATAGTGACGGTCAAGAATCCGAGGTACTGGGACGCTGAGATGGTTCGCCTCGACGGCATCGAGTTTTATCCGCTCGACGAAGCGACGACGATGATGAACCTGTATAAGGCAGGCTCGGTAGATGCCATGTACAACCACACACCGCCGGCCGCATGGAATGAAGTGGTCCGCGAGTACAAGGACGAATACCTCAACTTTCCTGAAGTCGCGATCGAGTATTACACGGTTAACGTCACGAAGCCGCCGATGAATAATCTTAAAGTTCGGCAAGCTTTCGCACTCGCGATCAACCGTGAAGCGCTTGCGAAGTTTCGGAAGACAACGAAACCGCTCGTAGATTTTACGCCTGAAGGTATCTTCCCGAAGTACGAAGAAGCGCGAACGAAAATCTATACCGAAGAACTCAAGAAGAAAGGGTTGACGCTTGAGCAATGGAAGGCTCGCATTTTTGATCCGGTTGCGGCGCGAAAGCTTCTGACGGAAGCCGGATTTCCGGTGCAGCAGTCCGGGAACCGCTACTCGGCTCCAAATTTCCCGACCGCTCAAGTCGAACTTTTGTATAACACGTCGGAAAGTAATAAGGCTACGGCCGAGTTCATCCAGGCCCAGTGGAAGCAGAACTTAGGCGTTACGATCCCGCTGAAAAACATGGAGTGGAAGACGTTCCTGACGTACCGGAAGAAACTGGAGTTCAGCGGAGTCGCCCGGGCCGGCTGGGTCGGCGATTACATGGATCCGTTCACGTTTCTGAATCTTTTTTACGGCGAAAAGAACGACAGTTCAACGGGTTGGTTCGATCCTAAATTCGACAAGATGCTCGACGACGCAAACGCCGAGCTTGACGAGACGAAGCGATTCGAAATGCTGGCCCGGGCCGAGTTTATGATGATCCAGGAGCAGCCGGTCATTCCGCTGCAGACGCAGGCGACGAACTGGATCAAGAAGCCATACGTCAAAGGAATGTATCCGAATCCCGGGACGCTCCATGCCTGGAAGTTCGTCTATCTCGAACCGGATCCGGAGAAGTGGGATCGAAATGTCGACAATATTATGAAAGAGAGCGATCCGTGGGTCGATCAACATATCGCTCGCTTGATGGAGACGCAGATACGTCTGACCGAGGAGAAAAAGGCCGAAGAAATTGCTCGGGCCGCGAAATAGGGAATGCTCAGTTTCATACTTCGAAGACTGCTGATAATTATCCCGATGGCGTTACTCGTCGTGACGATGACGTGGGTATTGATTCGTGCGGCTCCCGGCAATTTCTATTCAAGTGAGAAAACGCTTCCGCCTGCGATCGAGGCGAATATAAGGCGAAAGTACGGACTCGACAAGCCGTGGTATCAGCAGTATCTGATAATGATGAGCAATGTCGTCCAAGGCGACTTTGGCTCTTCGCTAAAGTACCAGGGCGAATCGGTCAATGATATTATCCGCCGCCATCTTCCTTACTCGGCGACGATCGGCTTTCTAGCCTATCTCGTCGCGCTGATCGTTGGTTTGTTTGCCGGTATCGTCGCGGCGCTGAAGCAAAACTCGATGTTCGATTACGGTTCGATGGCGACGGCGATGCTCGGGCTTTCGGTGCCTAACTTCGTACTTGGGCCGATCCTTGTTCTCGTTTTTGCTCTTGGCGTTTATTGGCTGCCGCCGGCGCGCTGGGGCGGCCCATCGAGCCTCGTTCTTCCTGTCCTGACGCTGTCGGCGATTTACATGGCGTATATTGCGCGTCTGACGCGGGCCGGAATGCTCGAGATCATGCGGTCCGATTATATTCGCACGGCTCGTGCAAAGGGACTGAACGAAATGACCGTGCTGCTCAAGCACGCTCTCCGCGGCGGCATCGTTCCGGTCGTCTCGTTCACCGGGCCGGCGCTCGCCTCACTGCTCGCGGGCACGGTCGTCGTCGAAAAGGTATTCGCGATACCCGGGCTTGGCAATATTTTTATACAAGCAGTTCTGAACCGTGACGAGCCTCTCATCCTAGGCATCGTCGCGTTTCTTTCGATACTGATCATGATCTTTAACCTGTTGGTGGATATCGCGTACGGTGTGCTCGATCCGAGAATACGCTACGAATAGTGGAAATGGTGGAGAAGACTGAACAAATAAAGGGTACATCGCTTTGGCGGGACGCGTGGCGACGGCTGTTGAAAAACCGGCTCGCCGTTTTCGGCATGATCGTACTCGCACTGATGATCCTTCTGGTCGCTATCGGCCCGATAGTGATCAGATTGACGACCGGAATCACCGCGGATTACGTCCCGTCACAGGTCGATGAAGGTGATCTTGTCCACTCATTCCCGCCCTCGCTGCAGCATCCGATGGGAACGGACGAGGCTGGCCGCGATCTGTTTGCGCGTGTGCTCCAGGGCGGGCGTATCTCGCTTATGGTCGGCCTCATCTCAACGCTCGTGTCGCTGCTGGTGGGCGTCTCATACGGAGCGATTGCCGGCTATCTCGGGGGGCGGGTCGACAACATCATGATGCGGATCGTGGATATGATCTACGCGATACCTTATATCCTGATCGTGATCGTTCTGCTTTCCATATTCGGTGGACCGAACACGCCGGCCTTCATTGCCCAGCTGTCCGAAACATTCGGTGGGGCGGGAAATCAAGGGCTTTCACAGATCTTCCTTCTGTTCTTTTCACTCGGCCTTATATCGTGGCTGACAATGGCGCGGGTCGTCAGGGGTCAGATCCTCTCGCTGAAGAACGAAGAATTCGTTTTGGCCGCTAAGGCTCTGGGCGTCTCGACATTTGGCATAATTTTTCGCCATCTGGTTCCGAACGCTCTCGGGCCGGTTATTGTTTACGCCACGCTTACGGTGCCCAGCGTTATGTTGAGTGAGGCATTCCTGTCATTCCTCGGAATGGGCGTACAAGCGCCTTACGCGAGTTGGGGAAGCCTCGCGGCTGACGGAATCAAAAACATCTCGATATTTACGTGGCAGCTTATTTTTCCGGGCGTGACGATGGCATTAACCTTATTCTCGCTAAATTTTTTGGGTGATGGTTTGCGCGACGCGCTCGATCCGCAAACGCGGAAGTTTTAGAAAGGAACGCCGGCATCTTGCCGGCACATAATGCCGCCAGGATGGCGGCGTTCCATATGACGAACAACGGCACAATTTTATCGGTCACCGATCTGCGGACCTATTTTCAAACCGAAGACGGCATCGTCAAGGCGGTCGATGGAATCTCGTTCGAATTGAAGAAAGGCGAGACGCTCGGCATCGTCGGCGAATCAGGCTCCGGCAAATCGGTGACGAATCTTTCGGTCATGCGTTTGATACCGGAGCCGCCCGGAAAGATCGTCGCAGGCGACATCATATTCGACGGCACCGATGTTCGCGCTCTGCCGATCGACGACGTGCGAAAGATCCGCGGCAAGCGCATCGCGATGATCTTTCAGGACCCGATGACATCGCTTAACCCGTTCCTGCGGATCTCCACACAGTTGATGGAAGTGACGCGGCTGCATCTTGGCCACACGAAAAAACAGGCGTACGATCACGCGATCAATATGCTCGAAACGGTCGGCATTCCCGAAGCGAGCGAGCGCATAGATAATTACCCGCACGAGTTTTCCGGCGGCATGCGTCAGCGCGTGATGATCGCCATGGCGCTCTCATGCGATCCCGAACTTTTGATCGCCGACGAGCCGACTACCGCTCTCGACGTGACGATCCAGGCGCAGATACTCGAGCTGATAAAGGATCTCAAAAAACGGATGGGGACGAGCGTTATCCTGATCACGCACGACCTGGGTGTCGTCGCCGGGATGACGGACAAGATTATCGTCATGTACGCCGGAAAGGTGTTCGAGCAGGCACCGACGCGCGAGCTGTTCGCGACACCGGCTAACCCTTACACGAAAGGTTTGCTCAAGAGCGTGCCCGACCCGGCACACGAACAGGGAAAGGAGCTTTATCAGATCCCGGGGCTGCCGCCTGACGTCGCGCATCTTCCGCCGGGCTGCTCGTTTGCCGAACGCTGCTATCGTGCCGAAGAGATCTGTCGGACCGACTTTCCGCCGTTCGTGCAAGTGAACGAGAATCACCATTCGCTGTGTCACTTTGCGGAAGAGGTGTATGCCGAATCGAAGGCCGCTCGGACGGATAAGGGCAGCAATCCGATCGAGGGAGTCGAGTCCAAACTGATAGATGAGAACTGAGAGATGAGAAGCAAGAGCGATTCGCAATTACAATCGCAGGTCAGGAAGGGGGCTTGCCCCCGCGCATTAAGAGCGGCCG
>JBDTWZ010000044.1:0-19143 GCA_040006435.1 Acidobacteriota bacterium | reverse complement strand
TTAAGAACCCGTGGCCGACACGCTAGAAACCGCGCTGAGATTTTACTTTCCAGCGCCGCATCTTTTCAGTATCCTAGCTTTCAGTGTCACCCATTATTATCACTCTCCTCCTTCTAGGTCTGGCAATAGTCCTGTTTGCCACCGAAAAGCTGCCGGTTGATGTCGTCGGCATCATCCTCGTGATCGCTCTCGTCTTGACTCAGGTCTTGACGGTACAGGAGGGCGTTGCGGGATTCGGGAACGATGTCATCATCACCATCGGCGGCCTTTTCATATTGGTTGGCGGGTTGATTAAGACCGGGCTGGTAGATCTGATTGGGCGGAGGATGCACCGCATCGCGGGCGGCAACGAATTTTTCCTGACCGCGATGATAATGGTCGCCGCCGGGCTCTCCGCCTCGGTACTGAAAAATACCACGACAACGGCGATGTTCCTGCCGGTCATAATCGGTCTTGCGGCGAAAGCAAAGATCGCACCGTCGAAACTTCTGATGCCCCTCGCGTTCGGCGCGATACTAGGCGGAAGCTGCACATTGATCGGGACCTCGACAAATCTTGCTGTCAGCGGTGCAATAGTCCGGTACGGCCAGGAGCCGTTCTCGATGTTCGAGTTGACCGCGGTCGGAGTCGTGACGTTTGCCTCCGGGTTGCTTTACATGATGCTCGTCGGGCGGCGCATGCTCCCAAACCGGGGCGGTGAAGATTCGTTTACCGATCAATATCATATCCGTGAGTACATCTCCGAACTTCTCGTTCTGCCTGATTCGAGCCTTGTCGGCAAAACGCTGGGTGATGCAAAGCTCAACTCCGATCTCGATCTGCACATCCTGGGCATTGCTCGCAGCGGCCAGACGATCGCCTCGCCCAATCCTGATGAACTGATCCAACGCCGCGATTCGCTGCTGGTCGAGGGGACAATCGACGATATCCTGCGCGTAAAAGAAGAGATCGGCCTGGAGATCAAGCCCGATTTCATGCTCCACGACGCGATGTTGGAAAGCGGCACGGTCGAACTTTTCGAGGTGATGGTCATGCGCTATTCGCGGCTCGTCGGCCAGACGCTTAAGAGCATTCGCTTTCGCCAGACCTACGACCTGACCGTTCTCGCCATAAACCGACACGGCGAAACGTTTATAAACAAACTTAGTAACGTCGAGCTGAAATTCGGCGACGTGCTTCTGGTTCAGGGTTCACGCGAAGTGATCGAGCCGCTGGTGGTCGATGGCGAGCTGCTGCTGCTCGAGGACGTGTCGGCCAACAGCATGCGCGTCGATAAACGCAAGTGGGCGATCAGCGCATTTTTGTTGTTTCTTGGGCTGTCGCTTTCCAAGATCGCGACAGGCTTCGATATACCACTAACGGTCGCCGTCTTGTTCGGCGTATTACTTTTGCTCGCAACTAAGACGATCCGCTACTCGGAGATGTACTCGCTGATCGATTTTCGATTGCTGGTGCTGATCGCGTGCATGATGAGCTTTGGCGTGGCGATGGAGAAAACCGGCGCCGACGCTTTTCTCGCGGGCTACATTCAGAATTACTTTGGCCAGTTGGGACCCACGGCCGTGTTGGCCGGATTCTTTCTCTTGACGGTCGCGTTGACGCAGCCGATGTCCAATCAGGCCGCCGCGCTCGTCGTGCTTCCGATCGCGGTCAAGGCCGCCGTCGCACTCGGCTTAAATCCGAGGACGTTCATTGTCGGCATCACCTACGCAGCATCCTTTTCGTTCATCACACCGCTCGAACCGGCGTGCGTTTTGGTTTACACGCCCGGGCGTTATCGCTTTATGGATTTCGTAAAGGTCGGGACGATCCTGACGGTGATCGTGTTCGTTGTGTCGATACTGCTAGTGCCTGTCTTCTGGCCGTTCTGATCTACTTCAAAACAGCCGCGCGTAGAAAATTCAGCCTAACTTTTCTGAACTCCTGATATTCCCCGTACCGACAAGCCACGTTTGACGATGAGCAATAAGCCGATCGCTGTCCAAAACAAGATCCGGCCCTTTCGAATGACGGCAAGCGTAACGCCGATGCCTGCGCCGATAGCTACTGTTTCAGCGACGAACTGCGCTCCGGCTTCATCGACCCCGATAACAAATGGGATAAGCTTGAAAACGATCGTGATCAACCGGCTTACCGATTCAAGCAGGAAGGCGGACAAAAGATCGGGGGATGCGATGCGGGTGAGTATGAACCAGACTTCGAAGATCCCGAGCACGTGAAACGAAGCTTCGAGCAGACAGATCGGCAGGAAGCGTTTCGGATACCGGCGGTAAAATCCATAGATAAAATTCTCGAACAAACGCACCTGAAGACGGGCGTGTTCCAGTAAGCGGGTCGCGATTCCCTTTCTGTAGATCCATTCGCAGGTCTCGCTTGCGAAATGCCACTGGCGGATCACGAGAAGGACCAGGAAAAGAACCACCGCAAAGATAACGACGATCAGAACATCGATCGTTATCACCCACCCTTCGTCCAGCTCGAAACTGCGTATCAGTGTGAACGCCCCAACAACCAGAAAAAAGCTCGTCACAAAGCTATAGAAAAGGTTCTCGGTCGCAATGGAGGAAAGCCCGACGACGAGCGGCACTCGCTTGCGTACAGAGACGGCTTTCGCCGTTCCGCTAATCAATATCCCGAGCGGGATCAAGCTGCTCATCGCCTCGCCGATGATGACCGCCGGTATCGTGTCCTTCATCCGAAGGGTGTACGGCTCGTAGACGGAGAGTTTCCACGCACCGGCTCGCGCCATAATACGGAGAAAATAAAGTCCGACGATCACCGCGAAACCGGCGATGCCGAACCGTTCGATATTGGCGATCAACTCGCCGATGCCGACCGCGTAAACAAAGTATGCGAAGAGAGCGATCCCGCCTATCGTCAGGGCGATGCCGAGGATCGTAAGCCGGTAGGTATGCTTTGCCGAAAGGCGCGGTGTGCGCAGATCGGGTTGTTCAGGCGCCTCTTCCAAATTCACTGCTTTGCCTTGCCATTTGGCTTGAACTAAAATGTTATTGCAACCGATGCAAATAACAAAGCCAGTTGATGTGCGATCGGCTGACGCGGGTACCTTGGTTGTCCGTCCGGTTTCTTTTTCGTGTATTTCGTGGTTCCTGCTAAAAGAAGGAGAACCACGAACTACACTAACTACACGAAACTGATTCGGGTTTACGCTGAATTTTGGAAAGAGACAAAGATATGAGCACTGCCGCCGTTCACGCGTTGGCTAACACCGGCCTAACCGTTTTATCCGAAGAAGAAGATTTGTTTCGCGCCTCCGTCCGCGAGTTTGCCGAGGGTGAAGTTCGCCCGCGGGTCGAGGCAATGGAGCACGCCGGAAAGCTCGATCCGGAGCTCATCAAACATTGCTTCGAGCTCGGCCTGATGGCGATCGAATCGCCCGAGGAATACGGCGGTGCCGGATCGACGATCTTCAATGCGATCCTCGCGATCGAGGAACTCGCCCGTGTTGACGCAAGCGTCTCGGTCTTTGTCGACGTGCACAACACGCTTGTGACCAATGCGTTCATGCGATGGGCGAATGACGATCAGAAAAAGAAGTACATGCCGCAGCTCGCGAGCCAACGTGTCGGCGCTTATGCATTGAGCGAAGCGGCATCCGGCTCAGACGCGTTTGCATTGAAAACCCGCGCCGTCGATAAGGGAGATCACTACGAACTGACGGGACAGAAACTTTGGATCACAAACGGTAACGAAGCCGAGATCTTCGTACTTTTCGCGACCGTCGATCCGGCAGCGGGCTACAAAGGCATCACGGCGTTCATCGTTGAAAAACAGTTCGAAGGATTTTCGGTCGGAAAGAAAGAAGACAAGCTCGGCATACGCGCTTCGTCGACGACCGAGCTGATCCTCGACAACTGTAAGGTTCCGAAAGAGAATGTGCTTGGCGAAGTAGGAAAAGGCTACAAAGTCTCGATCGAAACTCTCAACGAAGGCCGCATTGGTATCGGTGCACAGATGCTTGGCATCGCGCAGGGCGCGTACGAGGCGGCGTTGAAATACACAGCCGAGCGTGAGCAGTTCGGCCAGACGATCGATAGCTTTCAGGCCGTCCAGTTCCAGCTCGCCGAGATGGCCCTCGATATCGAAGCAACCCGTTTGCTTGTCTACAACGCCGCACGTCTAAAGGATGCAGGAAAGCCATTTCTGAAAGAGGCGGCGATGGCAAAGCTCTACTCGTCTCGATGCGCCGAACGCGTCTCGTCTAAAGCGATCGAGCTCTACGGCGGCTACGGCTACGTAAAGGATTATCCGGTCGAGAAATTCTGGCGCGACTCGAAGATCGGCTCGATCTACGAGGGAACATCGAACATGCAGCTTCAGACGATCGCGAAGTTGATCATGAGCGGAAAATAACTCGATGACGGCCGAAGAGATCACTAAGTACCTTACCGAGCTTAACGAAGAACTTCGTCTGGCGAATATAAAAGGTGAGATAACGATCTATGGCGGAGCGGTGATGTGTCTCGTCTACGACGCACGGCCGGCGACTAAAGACGTCGACGCAATTTTCAAACCGTCGAGCGAAATCCGTCTCCTAATTCAACGGATAGCCGAGAGAAATGGCCTGTCGCCTGACTGGCTAAATGACGGTCTCAAAGGATATCTTGTTTCACATCCGCGGCGGATATTTCTCGACCTTTCCAATTTGAAGGTCTTCGTTCCGGAACCAGATTACATGTTGGCGATGAAGGCAATGTCGGCCAGGGCAGATACTTACGATCAAACCGATGTGCGAATTTTGATCGATGTGCTGGGGCTAAAGGCATCGATTGAAGTGTTCGCCATACTCGAAAAGTACTATCCTCAGCATCAGATCAAGCCTGCCACTCAGTATTTCATCGAGGAGCTCTTCGTGAAATGATGACCTTGCGAGAGACAAAAGAGTTTGTAGATGCCGACCCCGATAACTGGGCACTGCACTTGATGAATTTTGTCGATGATTTTCGGCGCAACCCCGATCCGCGTGCATTAGAAGAGGCGTTTGACGGACGGGACGGCCGCATGTCAGCCCTGCTGGCTTCGACGGCAGAAACACTGTGCGATGAAATGAAACTAGATGTTCCGGAATGGCTTTCCGAAATACCAGCGGCGGTTGATCCGTATTTCGTTTCCGGCCTTGAGAACTTAAAGGCTATAAGCCTCGTGGAAAGCCCTACACGTTTTCGTTTGCGAAAAATATTTGTGTTGGAGAACTTTCTGAATCGTGCCTGAAATCATAATCCGCCAAGCCGTTCCCGAAGACGCGAAACTCCTCACCGATCTTGCCTACGCGACGTTCTGGGACGCGTTTGCACATCATCCGAAAAACGCACCCGACGATCTAAACTATTACATGCGTCAGGCGTTCAACGAGGAACAGATCGCCGCCGAGCTTACCGATGCGAAGAATATTTTCCTGATCGCGGAGATCGACGGCGAAGCGGCCGGCTACTCCAAGATCGTCATCGACCGGATTGAACCCGGCGTCACCGCCGAACGTCCCGTTGAGTTGTCACGTCTCTACTCCCACCAGAAACATCTTGGTCAGGGAGTGGGACAAACGCTTATGGACGCGTGTTTCGAGCGCGCGAAAGTAGAAGACCGTGACGTAATGTGGCTCGGCGTCTGGGAATTCAATCCCCGCGCTCAACGTTTTTACGAGAAGAACGGATTTCGCATCGTAGGGAGTCACGTGTTTCAACTTGGCAAGGACGAGCAGACCGATCTGCTGATGCAGCGCGAATTATAGCGAGACGCGGTATGAGGGCGACTCGGGGTAGGCGTGACCGGGGCGAGTCCTACTTCAAAAAGGAAGTTCGTAAACGAATCTCCCCGTCCCCGCTTCGCCGCTTACCATCGCCGATTAGTTCATATCGATCGTTCCCGAAAACTCAAACGTGAAATTCGCCGGGTCAGATTGGACGATACTGAAGTATGCGTTGCCGGAAGCGTTTTCGAATCGTCCCGTCCCGCCGGTGAACACGTAGGTTCCGGCCGCGGTCGCCGGGCCTGTAAATGCACCGGCGATGTCGCAATGCAGCTCGCTTCCATCAGCCGCGGTGAACACGATCGAGCCTGTGAAAGTGAAGTTCTCAGGGTTGAGCAAGATAGCTTCTTCTCTATTAAATCTACCGAGATGTGTTGCGACACCGTTCCCAATGGCCGTTATCGCCACGCCGGCGGGCCCGGCGGTCACTCCGGTGATGTTCCCGCTGCCGTTGCCCCTTATCGGAACTTCCTTCAACGCCGCTTGTCCAATCACTGAGAAGATCGCCATCGCCAAAACTGTGCTAGTAAGTCTGATTTTCATTGTCTTTTTCTCCTTTATCACTAAAATTCCCCGCTTTTTGAAAGGTAATGCGAGAAAACATCGGGAAAGGGTTAACGAAGGCGGAAAAAAAATGTTGAATCCGCGTATAATCATTTACCTTCACCCTTGGAGCTCTTGGCTTATGGCCGCTAACGACGAGATCACCGCTATGCTACGCGCATGGGGATCCGGCGAGGAGCATGCTCTCGACCGGCTTTTTCCCGTCGTGTACGACGAACTCCGGCGGTTATCGCGCCATTACCTACGCCGTGAACGCGCAGGTCATACGCTCCAGACGACGGCATTGGTACATGAGGCTTACTTGCGGCTCTCAAAGTCAGGAAAGCTGAACCTTAATGATCGGGCGCACTTTTACGCGATCTCCGC
This sequence comes from Acidobacteriota bacterium, assembly GCA_040006435.1. Classification (GTDB taxonomy): domain Bacteria; phylum Acidobacteriota; class Blastocatellia; order Pyrinomonadales; family Pyrinomonadaceae; genus OLB17. The sequence continues at coordinate 12,446 of JBDTWZ010000044.1, read as the reverse complement.
GCGGATAATGCGCCAGATACTTGTTGACTTCGCACGACTAAAGAAATACAAAAAGCGGGGCGGGCAGGCCATAGTCGTCGAGTTGAACGAAGCCGTCGTTACCGGTGGTGATCTCAACGAAGATTTTATCGGACTCGATCTGGCACTTAACGAACTGGCGAAGATCGATTCGCGCAAGAGTACGGTCGTCGAGCTTAAGTTCTTCGGCGGGCTGACCGCAGATGAGATCGCTGGGGTGCTCGATGTTTCTACTGAGACGGTAAAGCGCGACTGGAGGCTTGCGAAGTCGTGGCTGCGAACGAACCTGCGGCCTCAAGAAAATGGACAGTGAAAGGTGGAAAAAACTGGAGGTGATCTTCCACTCGGCCATCGAGCTTCCAAATGAATCGCGCACCGCGTATCTCGCCGACGCCTGCCGTGACGATTGCGGCATGTATTCTGAGATCGTCGAGCTTCTTGGCAATGATCGTCTGTTTGACGCGCTGCTAGAATCCTCCGCGATCGAGGTCGCCGCGGCGTCATTAAGTGACGAACTGCTTTCTTCGGACTCACGCCCATCTACCCACGGCTCGGACGTAGGCTGTCTTGGAGCTCAGTTAAAAGCCGGCGAGATGATCGGCGACTTCCGCATCGCAGAAAAGATAGGCGAAGGCGGAATGGGCGAGGTCTATGTCGCGACCGACCTAAAGCTCGACCGGACCGTCGCTGTCAAACTTCTCCCTCGATTCGAGGCAAGCGATGACGAACGATCGACCCGCCTGCTGCTGCGTGAGGCACGGGCATCTTCGGCTCTCAATCACCCGAATATCGTCAACATTCATGCGATCGAACGCGCATCCGAACGCGACTTCATCGTGATGGAGTTCGTCGACGGAGAAACCCTCAGGGATCGTATTTCTCGCGGGACGTTGTCAATCGCGGAGACGCTTACGATCACAGCCCAGTTGGCGGATGCGCTTCGAACCGCTCACGCTGCAGGAATCATCCACAGTGATCTCAAACCGGCGAATATATTGATCAACCGGGAAGGTGTCCCGAAGGTCGTCGACTTTGGGATCGCGAGGCGCATCAACGAACATGAACCGGCAACGACTGAAAAAATTGGCGACGCGCGTGCGGAGGCGACCGGTACCGGCTTCGTTGTCGGCTCGCCTGCTTATATGTCGCCTGAGCAGATACGGTGCGAGAAGTTGGACGGACGCTCGGACATATTCTCGCTGGGCTCGATCACATACGAAATGATCACCGGGAAGCGGCCGTTCGTGGCGGAAAGTTCGCTGGCCATGCTCTACGATGTCCTTAATGTCGATCCGCCGTTGCCGAGTACGCTTCGCCCGGAGATCCCGGCGTCGGTTGACCGTCTGATCGAGAGGATGCTCTCGAAGGACCGCGGCCGGCGGTTTTCTTCCGCCGCAGAGCTCAGTGACGCGATCGCGACCGCGGCGTCAAGGTTCGCCGGCACACGTCCGTGGAAACGACGATTGAAGTTTGGCGCGCTCACCGCGGCGATCGCACTTCTCGGCCTCGTCTTGTGGCTTCTGTCGGTACCGCGTCAAGAATGGATTACGGGAGGTGAGGAGCTCGCTGCCAACGGGCGATATTTCGAGGCATTCCAGACTATAAAGCCCCTGGGATTGGAGGCCGTTAGCGACCCACGCCTGCTAAGGCTTCTTTCGCTCGTTTCGGATACGATTTCAGTTAACACAGAACCGAGCGGAGCGTCGGTTTATCTTACGTCCTTCACCGAGTCGCAACAGGGAAAACACAACGCCCGCGTTTTGCTTGGGAAAACGCCGATCATAGACGAACTGATCGCCCGTGACGATTACGTTCTCGACATCGAACTTGACGGTTACTCAACCGTCCGGCGATCGGTTTCTACCAGGCTGAGCCGGATCGAGAACGCTGTGTTAGGCGACCCGAAGTTGGCTCGCACGGCGATGCTTGTCGAGCGGAATGGAAAGCAGAGTATGTTTTTCGACGCCCCAGCTCCGATCAAAATTCAACAACGACTGATCTCGAAACATGACGCGCACGACGGAATGGTTCTGGTCCCCGGTGGCGAGTACAAGCTCGTCAGCTATGGAAGGCCGACGGACCAAAAGGTGAATCTCGCCGATTTCTTTATCGATAAATGTGAAGTGACGAACCGCGAGTTCAAGGAGTTCGTCGATGCAGGCGGGTACCTCGACGATCGATTTTGGAAACACGGGGTTACCGGCCGGAATCTTACCGACCGAACAGGGTTGCCCGGTCCGCGTTCCTGGTCGAATCAAAATTATCCCGACGGAATGGCGGAACATCCCGTCACCTCCGTTTCCTTGCACGAAGCCGCTGCGTATGCAGAATTTCGCGGCAAAAAATTGCCGACGGTTTTCCAGTGGGAAAAGGCGGCTCGTGACGGACGTTACACCCACACGCACATGTCAATCATGCCGTGGGGCGCTATGGATGGCAATAGTTCGGTAGAAGGCCGGGCGAATTTTTTTGGGAACGGGCCGATGCCAGTAGACAGTTTCGAGTTCGGTACAAGCGTGTATGGAGCTTACAACATGGCCGGCAACGTATCGGAGTGGCTCGCGAATCCGATCGCCGACGGTTATGGGACGGCCGGAGGTTCGTGGAAGGACGCCCCCTACCTGTTTGCGAATTTCGGAACCTTCCCCGGAAAATTCACGGCCGATACTGTCGGTTTCAGGTGCGTCACAAACATGTCAGATGCCGATCAGGGATCGTTCGCGATCGACCTCGCGGGGAATGTTCCGATGTATGCGCTGCCGGAGCGGGCGACGGTAACGGCTATGGAGCGTCTATATCTTTACGACAAGACCGATCTTAGAGCCGAGATCGTTGAAACTTCGGACGCAGAGTCGTGGCGCCGCGAGACCATCCGGTTTCAAAGCGCGGGCGAAGAGGTCGTGGCGTATCTCTACATTCCAAAAGGTGTTTCTACGCCGGTGCAAACGATAGTCTATGTTCCCAGCGGGGCGGTGAAAGCGGGTTTGACCGTAACGCAGGAGATCGAGGCACACGCCGCGCCGTACATCAAATCGGGCCGCGCCGTGTTCTCTGTAGTTCTACCCGGATATCGTGAGCGTCCCCGCGTTGCCAGCGCCCCTGACCTCAAAAGCGGAACGATCGCATTCCGTGATTTCATCGTCGACAGCTCGATCGATCTCCGTCGCGGCGTCGACTATCTGGAAACGCGGCAAGATGTCGACATGAAGCGGCTTGCGTGCATGGGTGTCAGCGTAAGCAACGAGAAACTCACCCTACTCGCGGTCGAAGCGCGCTGCCGGGCTGTCGTCATGATCGGTGCCGGCCTGGTCCGCCGTTTGGGCAAGATGATGCCGGAAGCGAACGGCATGAACCTGGTTGGTCAAATGTCCAGGCCGAAGCTCATGGTTCACGGCCGGTACGATGAGGTGGTCCCCTGGCTGGCTGAAGGTCAACCGCTCTATAGACTACTGCCGCAGCCGAAATCGCTGGTCTTGCTCGATCAAGGCCACGTTCCGCCGGTCAGCGCCTCAGTTCCCGCAATCACCCGTTGGCTAGATCAAACCCTTGGAAGCGTGCAGCGGTGAACCTTTGATTTTAGCCCACATATAGGCTATTGTTTCATGCGTGCGACACGTTAAAAACCCACCGAATCCCTTCGATAAATATTCAGCCGAGTACGTAGGCGAACCGCCGCCGACCAAGCTCGAGATCTTCGAGGAAACCGCGACAAAAAAGATGATCACCAAAGCCTTCGCCTCCGATTGGGAAGGTGGCTGGCGCTACACGGTGAACTGCTATCGCGGCTGCGTCCACGGATGCACATATTGTTTTGCCAGGCGCTATCACGAATTCCTTGGCTACGGCGCGGGAACGGATTTCGAAACGAAGATCGTCGTCAAGCCGAACGCGCCGACGGTGTTGCGCGAAGAACTAAAGAAGACACGTCAAAAGATGCCGCACATCGATTTCTCGTTCGCGACGGATCCGTATTTACCGCTCGAGGCGAGTTATGAGCTGACGCGGAAATGCCTTGAGGTGTGTGCGGAGTTCGGCGTGCCCGTCGGCGTCATCACTAAATCGCCGCTCGTCACGCGCGACATCGACGTACTGAAACGCTTAAAAAGTGTGTCGGTATTTTTCTCGATGCCGTTTCTGACGAAAGAAAGGTCGAATCCTTTCGAGCCCTACACGCCTGTTCCCGAAGCTCGTTTTCGTGCAATGGAAACTATCGCAAACGCCGGAATACCGGTCGGTATCGGTATCGCCCCGGTGATTCCCGGATATAACGAATCCGACATACCGAAACTTCTCGAGCGGGCGAAGGGCGCCGGAGCGACGCGAGCATTTATGTCGATGCTGCATCTGGACAGTAATTCGATCGAGGAATACTTCGTCGCGAAGATGCACGAGCGACTTTCTCCGACCGCCGTTACAAAGATCGTCAACGCGATGAAACGCGAACGTGGCGGCGTCCTTCAGCACCGCACGTTCAAGGAACGGAGCACCGGCCGCACCGAGCAATGGGAAGTGACACGAAAGCTTTTCGACTTTCACGCCAGGCGGCTCGGATTTCGCCAGTATGAAACGCCTGTCGAGCCGGAAGTTCCGGCATCCGTTCCAGCTCAGCAATCCCTTTTCTGATAGGTTTGCCGATTCCTTGGCGGGCTTAGCGAGCTTTGCGGTAAAGCGATTTCACGCAAAGCTCGCTAAGAACGCAAAGGAAACACGCATTTCATCCCGTGATGAAGGACGTGCAGACATGGATTCCTGATATACTGGTTGGGACCAATCCAAGGAGGTTCATCATGAAATTTTTCGCTGCATTTATCGCTCTCCTCTTAGTTTTTTCAACCACCACGCTCGCACAAAAGAAGACCGGCAAAGACCTTCAACAGGCTGTCGAGCGCATTAACAAAGCTTCGCGCGCGATGACCGAAATAATGTCGATCAAAGACAGATCGATCCCGCGCGATCTGCTTGCTAAGGCAAAAGCGGTAGTCGTTTTTCCCGGCGCGATCAAAGGCGCCTTTATCATCGGCGGACAGGGCGGCAAAGGCGTTGCGGTCCGACGAGTCGGACGCGGATGGAGCGCTCCGGCGTTTTTGAATATGGCGGGCGGGAGCATAGGCTTCCAGATCGGCGGTTCGAAAACGGATTACATTCTGCTGATCATGAACGATAAAGGAATGAAGGGGCTGATGGAGGATAAGTTCGAGCTTGGCGGCGAAGGAAGTGTTGCCGCGGGCCCGGTTGGCCGGACTGCATCGGCTTCGACAAACGCGACGTTCGACGCCGAGATCCTGACATATTCGCGAAGCAAGGGATTGTTCGCCGGCGTCGCGCTCAAGGGTGTTGTGATCAACTCCGACAAAGATCTGAACACGGCTATCTACCAGAAAACAGCCAAAGAGATACTCGGCTATCCGGCAATTCCGGCATCGGCCGCACCGGCAAGCTTGCGAAAATTCGGCCAGACGGTCGCGGCATACGCCCGTTAATTTTTATGGAACGAATTAAGGTTTTTGAAGAGATGCTCGTCGCGGATCCGTCGAACACGATGGTAATGTTCGGGCTCGCGAAGGAGTATGAAAAACTTGAAAAACATGCGGATGTGATCCGTGTGCTCGAGGATTATCTCGCGAAATCTGACGACGAAGGGAATGCGTACGGAACGCTCGCTCATGCGTATGCGCTTTCGGGCGATCGCGACAAGGCGATGGAAACTTACAAAAAAGGCATCGACGTTTCGATGGCGCATGGCCATCCGTCGATGGCGAATGAATACCGGATGACGCTTGATCTGGATTTCGGGGAATAGGAGTCTAACGCAGAGCTCGCGGCGAACGCAGAGGCTGGGGAATTCAAAAAGAAAGATTGCCCGCGAAATGCGCGAAAGGACGCGAAACAAAAAACCCTTCTCAGTTCGCGTCCTTTCGCGGCCAAATGTTTTTGTAAGCTCCGCGGGCTCCGCGATCTCTGCGTTTAAAAAGGGCGACATGCTGCGACCGCCGCTTTCCTTACTCGCACAGACTTTTCGGGCTTCTCTTCAGTAACCCGCGCTTGGTTGATCGCATCGACGACATCCATTCCCTTTGTTACGCGGCCGAACGCGGCGAACTTTCCATCGAGATAGGGAGCCTCCTTTACAAGTATAAAAAAATCGGTCGTCGCTTGGTTCGGTTCATCGGGCCGCGCCATAGAAACGACACCACGTTCGTGAAGAATGTTGTTCGGCTCGTCCGGCAGCGTGCGTCGAGCTCGTTCCCCGACTGCACGTGTGACCTTGCCGCCCTCGCGTGACCACATATTGCCGCCTTGAATTACAAAACCCGGAACGACACGACTAAAGCTCGTCCCGTCAAACAATCCGGTCGTCGTGAGATTCAGGAAATTCCGTACGGACTCAGGTGCGTGCTCAGGGTAAAGTTCGAGCTCGATCAACCCCGCTTCCGAATCTAGCGAGACACACTGTTTAGCCATCGTCGCTACATCGGCTTTATCGAAGGGTTCGGCTATCGGAGCGGTTGGAGTCGGAGACGGACGGGTGTTGGCTTTCGGGCTAGGTGTCGGTGATGCCTGTTGGGCAACCACCAGCGAAGACAGTGAAAAGACAATAACAGGGATGCGCAAGAGACTTCTTAACATGTGCAAACTATTTTCGAACACTGGATCAATCGTGTAAAGCGCATTCGGCGGCGAAGGAGCGGGGGCAAGCCCGCCTTCCGGACCTGCGAATGGGACCGCGATTTGAATTGACCCAAAAGTCTGAAAAAGCAATCTCGGACTCTAAACACATTCTCAGGTCCGGAAGGTGGGCTTGCCCCCGCTCCTGTTGGGCAATCGGGAAGGCGGGCTTGCCCCCACTTTCTTCTTTCGCATGATAATATGTCCAGTATCTGATCCCGTTAACCATTGAATTTATATGAAACGTTTTGCGCAATTTCTTTCGCTTCTATTCATTCTCTGCGTGTCTGCCTACGCCCAGCGCGACCACCCGGCTCGTCCGACGGTAACCGGAGCGCCGCTTACTTTTGAGCAGGCAGCCTATGATGTTCAATCGTATGACATCACGCTAAACGTCGATCCGAAAATGAAATCGATCTCAGGAACGACCGTTATGACGGCGCGGGTCGTTATTCCGACGAACGTGGTCGTACTTGATCTCGACACGCCGTACTCCATCGAGAGCATCAGCGACGGCTCGGCCGCGCTGAAATTTGAATTCAAGGACGGACGCATTTGGATCTGGTTTCCCATGACCAGGCAGGCCGGGGATGAGATCAAGACCGTTATCAAATATTCCGGTACGCCGCGTGTCGCGCCAAATCCACCGTGGGTCGGCGGGTTTATGTGGAAGACGACGCCGAGCGGTGCTGACTGGATATCTGTCGCGATGCAGAACGACGGTGCCGATCTGTTGTTTCCGGTGAAAGATCATCCGTCCGACAAGGCGTCGAACGTCGCGATGCATATAACGGTTCCGGATCCACTGGTCGCGGCCGGTCCGGGAAAATTCGAAGGCGTTAAAAAGAATACGGACGGCACGTCCACCTACAACTGGAGGATGACAAATCCGATCCCGAACTACGAAATTCTCTTCAACGCCGCGCCGTATCGCGTGATCAAGGACAGCGTGAAAAGCATCACCGGCGAGATGATCCCGATCGAGTTTTACGTTTTACCGGAGAGTTACGACAAGGGCGCGTGGCTCATCGCGGAGACGAAAAAGTACAATGCATATTTCGAAAAATATCTCGGGCCGTTTCCGTGGCGTTCGCAAAAGCTCGGCATTGCGGAAACGCCGCATCTTGGTATGGAACACGCGACGTTGATCGCGTACGGAAATCAGTTTCGCAAGACCGAGTTCGGATTCGATTCATTGATGCTGCACGAATTTGGCCACGAGTGGTGGGCGAATCTTGTTACCGCATCGGACTGGCGCGACTTCTGGATCCACGAAGGCTTTCAATCGTTCATGGATACTTTCTATCTCGAATACCTTGGCAAGAAGGACGCGTATTTCGAGTCGATGAAGGGCCGTGCCAAGAATACGCTAAACATCCAGGCGGTCGCGCCGCGCGAGGCGACACCGGCGTACCAGATCTATCTGCTCGCGCCGGACTATATAAAATCCAACGGCGACATTTATGGCAAAGGCGCCGTCGTGCTGCACACGCTCAGGTATTTGATAGGCGACGATGCTTTCTTCCGAAGCCTGAGGCGAATGGCGTATCCAACGAAAGAGATGGAACGCTTTACCGACGGACGTCAGACGCGTCTGGTTAATACCGACGATTTTCTTGCGATTGCCGAAGAGGAGTCGAAGATGGAACTCGATTGGTTTTTCGAGTTGTATCTGCGTCAACCAAAGCTTCCGGAACTAAGAACGGGGATTGGGGACCTTACCGAGGGTCCGAATACTGCTCCCAAGAAGGTGATGCTTTTGCGTTGGATAACTCCGAATGACATGCCCTTCCCGATGCCGATCGACGTTGTTGTTGACGGTAAGACGCAGCGAGTAGAGATCAAGAACGGACGCGTGAATGTTCCGTTCACGGGTGACACTCCGGTCGTCGATCCGAAGGGCTGGGTGCTAAAGGCGCGGTAAATGAAAGCCTCTTGTGGTTAGCTTCCTTAAAACTCGCGTCGCCAACCACGCCGTAAACGGTAGTTCTGACTCCTGCCGCCCGCGGCCGAGAGATCACTTAGTTCGTTCCTTCTCCAATAACGCTTTCTTTCTCTCAATCCCCCACCTGTAACCACTCAATTTTCCATCGCTGCCGACAACGCGATGGCACGGATTTACCAGCGCAACCGGATTGGTCGCGCACGCGCGTGCAACCGCACGGACCGCTTTCGGATTACCTACCGCTTCGGCGACCTGCGCATACGAACGCGTTTCACCATACGGGATCTTTCTCAGCTCAGCCCAGACCCGCATCTGAAACGCACTTGCACGCAGATCGAGCGGCAGCGTGAGGATAGTCTTTTCGCCGTCGAGGCTTTTGGCGATCGCACGCACAGCATCTTTCAAACCCTCGTCGTTGTCTTCGATCTCGGCGGCGAAAAACTCATCCGACAATTCGCGACGGAGCGATTCTTCGTCGTCGCCAAAACTGACCGCGCAGATTCCTCGCTCGGTCGCGGCGACCAATAATTTACCAAGCGGCGATTCGGCGATCGTGTATCGGATCTTCATTCCTTTGCCGCCCTTTTTATACGTCGCAGGCGTCATGCCAAGCGTCTCTCCGGCTTTCTCATAGAGCGAGCGGCTCGATCCGAATCCGCTGTCGTAGAGCGATGTCGTGACGTCCGCTCGTTTCACATTCTTTTTGAAATTATCAATTCGCATTATGTCGGTAACCTCTTTTGGTGACAGGCCGAGAATGGCCTTGAATGTTTTCTGTAGATGGCCGGGACTAACGTCCAGCCGCGTCGCCAGATCATCGATGGTCGGAATTTCGTCGGTCTCCGATTGCAAGATCTCGAAGGCGCGTGCAACCAGCGTCCCGGCAGGTCCGAGGAAATATTCCTGCGTCGGCTTACAGCGAAGACAAGCGCGGAAACCGGCACGCTCGGCCTCGATCGGTGTGACGAAAAACCTGACATTCTGTCTTTTTGGACTTCTTGACGAGCACGACGGCCGACAGAAAACCCCGGTCGTCTCGACGCCGAAATAAAACACGCCGTCGAATTCCGGATTCCTCGTCTGCACCGCACTCCATCGCCAATCTATTTGCTTGCTCATCATGTCACCGAGTTTAGAGGTTAACTATTGGGCATTCTATCCGAATTCGGTTGTGTAATTATTTTGGAGAAAGAGCCGGGGCAAGCCGCCCTTCCGGACCTGCGAATTAGGCCACGATCCCATCTTCACCCGAATTTAATTCTGGCCGGGGCCGGTTTGCAACATTCGCAGGTTCGGAAGGGCGGCTTGCCCCCGCGTCCGTCAGACTTCAGCATTTCGCCCGTATTTGCTATCTTTATAACTTGCCCAAGAACATTATCACCCTGACATAAAGGACTTACCGAATGGCCACTGCAGCAGAGAAAACAGGCAAAAAGAACGCAAAATCCAACGGAAGTACCGTGGTCGCCGAAAAAGCGAAAACGACCGAAGCCGACGGCTACGTTGACGAGACAAAGACGCAGACGACGGCCGAAGGAACGGCGACAGAGCCGCCCACGGTCGCGACAAAGAAGGCGGCGGGCGAAATAGATAGACGGCGCGGTCTCGATAATAAGACGCTGATCGGCCTGTACCGGACAATGTATATGTCGCGGCGGATAGACGATAAGGAGATCCAGCTCAAGGGCCAAAACAAGATCTTTTTCCAAATCTCAGGTGCGGGACACGAGGCCGCGCTCGTTGGCGCCGCCCTTGCGATGAAGCCGGCTTACGACTGGTTTTTTCCGTACTATCGCGATCGTGCGCTGATGCTCGGGTTGGGAATGACCGCGCTCGAGATGCTTTACTCGGCCGTCGGAGCTGAAGTCGACCCGAATTCGCATGGCCGTCAGATGCCTTCGCACTGGGGCCACAAAGATCTGAATGTTCCTTCGCAGTCGTCGTGTACCGGAACTCAGGCGTTGCATTCGGTCGGTGCGGCTGAAGCAGGATATCGAGCATCGCTTGTAAAGGAACTGCAGGACAAGATCGTCGGATTCAAAGGTGACGAAGTTGTCTACATGTCGGTCGGTGATGGCACGACAAGCGAAGGCGAATGGTGGGAAGCACTCAACACGGCGTCGAATCTGAAACTGCCCGTGATCTTCTGCGTTGAGGATAACGGCTACGCCATTTCGACGCCGGTCGAGGTCGGCACGGCGGGCGGCGATATCTCGAAGCTCGTTGCCGGTTTTCCCGATCTCTACATTCAGAAATGTGACGGGACTGATCCGCTCGAGTCGTACGAGGTGTTCAAACGCGCCGTCGAATATTGTCGCGCTCGGAAAGGGCCGGCATTCGTTCATGCAAAGGTGATCCGCCCGTATTCGCACTCGCTTTCGGATGATGAAAAGCTCTATCGTCCCGACGAAGAGCGCCAGGCCGATGCGGCGATTGATCCGATCAAAACGTACGCCGAGTTTTTGATGACCGACGGCATTGCGTCTAGCGAGCAGCTTGAAGCGCTGCGAAAAGATGTCGACGAGGAAGTAGGCAAAGCGGCCGACATCGCGATCGAAACACCACAGCCCGCACCGGAAACGGCTTTGAGAAACGTATTCTCGCCGGATGTTGATCCGACTGATCGTCAGCTTTTCGATACCGAAGATGGCGCCGAACTCTCAGGCAACGCCGGAACGATGGTCGATCTCATCAACCGCTGCATGCACGAAGAGATGGAACGCGATCCGCGGATCGTCATCTTCGGTCAGGATGTGGCTGACTGTTCGCGCGAAGAATATCTCGAACAGGTCAAGGGTAAAGGCGGGGTGTTCAAAGTAACGGCAAACCTGCAGCGAAAGTTTGGCGGCGCACGCGTTTTCAATTCGCCGCTCGCCGAAGCGAACATCGTCGGGCGTGCGGTCGGAATGGCGATACGTGGGCTAAAACCTGTCGTCGAGATCCAGTTTTTCGATTATATTTTTCCAGCGTTTCATCAGATCAGAAACGAGGTCGCGGTTACGCGCTGGCGTTCGGACGGCGACACGAAATGTCCGATGGTGATGCGTGTTCCCGTCGGCGGTTACCTGAAGGGCGGCGCGGTCTATCACTCGCAATCGGGCACGACGCTGTTCTCGCACACGCCCGGATTGATGATCGCGTATCCGTCGACGGCGCTCGATGCGAACGGATTATTGCGGACCGCGATCCGCTGCGACGATCCCGTTATCTTCCTCGAACACAAACATCTCTATCGGCAGATCTACAATAAGTCGCAGTATCCGTCGAAAGATTTTCTGATCCCGTTCGGCAAGGCGAAGCGCGTGCGTGAGGGGGATGATGTTTCGATCATCACGTACGGAGCGCTTGTCGAGCGTTCGAACCAGGCGGCAAAGCGTCTCGAGCAGCAGGGTGTCTCGGTTGAGATAATCGATCTGCGCACGCTTGTTCCATATGATTGGGAAGCGATCGCCGAGTCCGTAAAGAAAACCTCGCGTGTCATTTTTGCTCATGAAGACTCGGTCTCGTACGGTTACGGCGCCGAGATCGCCGCTCGGATCTCTGACGAGCTATTCGAATACCTCGACGCTCCGGTTCGCCGCGTCGGTGCGACCGATACGTTCGTCGGATACGCCCCACAGCTCGAGGATTTCATTTTGCCGCAATCGGAAGACGTCGAGAACGCGGTGAAGGAATTGATGGAGTACTAGTCCATGTCAATCGAAATTCGCCGAGTCGTTGACATGCCGGACAGCCGCAAGTGCCTTGGCCGAAGTCGATGAGTCGCCGTCGACAGTTTCTGCGACGCACTTCTTGATTCGCAGGCAGGAATAGTCGA
>JBDTWZ010000043.1:0-19481 GCA_040006435.1 Acidobacteriota bacterium | reverse complement strand
CGAAGATCGCCTGGGATGCGATCGTCCGGGGACGCGGCACTTTTTCCGCGCTCGTTCAGGGGGCGGTCATAGTCGGCGAGATCGCGGTCTTCCCAGCTCGATTTCGCATGTCTCAAAACGTAAAGTATTTTCATTAGCTTTCGCCAACCAGAAGAGGACCAGCTTTGTAGGCTACAGGGTTATTTTGAAATTCGACAAGGTCAATGTCAAAAGGACGTTAAGTACGGGATAAAAGCGTTACACCGTATTTCCGGAATGATCGATACACCTCTACGATTGGTACCCGGGTCAGGTTTAATCGCGTACATCACCCAACTCGAACGGCTTCGCGCAGCCGTAGTGAAGGATTCTGGGCCCGTTTAAACGGCGTTGCCAGTGGAGGGGCGTTGAAACGGCCTGAGCGATTTCTCCGCAGATCCTTTTCTAAGTACTGAAGCACTGGGCTAAGCTCAAACAAAGCTCAAACAAAAACTGCCTCGGATTTCAAAATCACCCACTATCCACCACCGGTCGACCTTGCATTTATGTTACAGACCTGGCTTGCACGATTGACAGACAGCGAGGGCGGAACTAATCTCGCCGTAACTCAGAAATATGAGTAAAAACCGGGGGTTATCTGCCGTGGTCAAAGGCTCTTACGTGAGCAGGAACCGTGGCACCGGACTTGCTGACACGTACACTGTCTCATTACGTTACTGTTTAGGAAGGTGCAATTATTTATGCTGGATAATTCGAACAACCCGGAAAGAACACTGAACGACATCCTTGAATCGCTGCTCGTAAAGGAGGATCCGTACGATCCCTTTTACCAGACACGGAGCCGCGAAGATTACGATCTGCTCCTTGCTGCGGCACTGAAAGGAAATCTGGTAGGCGTTATTGCCGTCGGCCACACAGCCATTTACCGCGACAAGCTGCGCGTCAATCCGCCGCGGGAAGCCGCCAATTAGGTCTCCGACAAAACTCTAAAAGAACCGTATCGTATAGCTTGCCCTTACTCCGCGGCCGATCTCGGGCGAAATGTCTTTTATAAACGAAATGTGATTGAAGTACAGCTTGTTGTTTAGGTTAAAGGCGTTCACGGAAAAAATATTCGCATAATGCTTTCGTGAGATCACATAGTTGCCCGTCACGTTGAATGTTCCGTAGCCGGCGGTCGACGTTTCGTTCAGAAACACCCGATCCTGTCCGCCTACGGCAACAATCTCAGGCTTTGCACTAAAATTCTTGTAGTGAATATCAAGGCTAATACGCCCGCGAAGAGGGGAGATCCTCGGTAGCGGCGTGCCATCCGTCAGCCCGGCATTCACGTAGTCTAGCCCAAAAAGAACGTTCACAAATTTATGCGCGGTTACGTCGAGGCTCAGCTCGGTTCCCATAAACCGACTGTCTGCTTGCAAGTACTCGGCGATGAAAAATCCGCTGTCCTTGTCGATCTCGTTAGTCGGCGCAAGAAATACAAAATCCTTAAAGTGGTAATAGAAAAAATTCGCTTCGGCGCGAATACGTTTGTTCTGCTGGCGAAGCGAGAGGTCGATGCCGTTACTAACCTCAGGCCGTAAATTCTGATCGCCGACTTCGAACAAGAGCGAACCGTCGTGCGGGCCATGGTTGTAAAGCTCGTCGAGCGCGGGAGCGCGGAAGCCGTGTGAGTAATTTGCGACGAATGCGCCACCTTTCCAAAGATCGAATCTTGACCCGACGGCTCCCGAAAAACCTGTGAAGCCGCGATTAATGAGATCGGGGTTGTTCGGGTCATAGCGATTATTCTCAACACGCCCGCCAAACTGAAGGCGGACTCGTTCCCACTTCAACTCCTCGAGCGCGAAGATGGAAAAGTTGTCTTGCTTTACAGGCCCGTCTATCAAAGTTTCCAGCCCATTCGTCGAAAAATATCGATGATAGGTTTCGAATCCGAAACGGCCCGTTAAGCGGCCGACTTTTTTCTGCTCGAACATTCCGCGAACCGAGCCGACGTTATTTCGAAACGTGGTACCGACATCCGACCCTTCCAATTCCTGGTGTCGATAGTTGCTCAAAACGACGGTGAATTTCACGCCGCTTACGAACGTCGGGGCCTCGTTGTATCCGAAGGTGAATTTCACGTCGTTGCGCCACAATCGAAGACTCCGAACCTCAGGGTCTTCTTCACGGATGTCGAGGGGTATTCCATATCTGCTCTGGTAGTAATTGAAGTTCGTCGTGAGAAAAGCCTTCGGTCCAAAATATCCGCCGCCAAGGCTTCCTGCCGCATTGCGAGTATACGAATTCGCGATCTTGCCGAAGTCGCCGCCAGCAGTGTAGTCACCCGTCCGTTGTCCGCTGGCGTTTCCCCACAACATCCATCGCCCGGTGCCGTATTCGACGCCAGCGCTTGCCGCGCCTTGATTCGAGTTCGTTGCACCCACCGTAGTGAAATAACCGTGCAATCCCGGGTGTGCTCCTTCGTCGTGTCCGCTGATGGCGTTCACGACGCCCCCGATCGCATTGCTGCCGTAGAGCAGGGTCGCGGGACCCTTAACGACTTCGATCCGCTGAGCCGCGAAGATATCGACAGGTTCCGCATGATCACCCGACTGAGACCCAAGGGAACCACCGCTTACCCCATCGGTCGTAACCTTGACGCGGTCTCCGTCAAATCCTCGGATGACCGGGCGCGAAGTTCCCGGCCCGGATGAACGCTTGCTCACTCCGGCTTCGTTATTTAGAACATCGCCGAGACCGGCCGCTGCGCGAGAGGAGATCTGGCTCGAATCGACGGTGCTCACCGATTCGATCGCCTCAAACGTAAGCTGTTCGGTTCCGCTGGCGGTGACAGTGACCTGTTCCTTGATGCCCGATAGATTTAGTTCGAGCGTGACGGTCGATGTGCTGCCGGCTCTCACTACTACGGACTTTGTTTCCTCTCGGAAACCTTCGAGATGGGCATGTATCGTATAGGTCCCGGGCGGTACGTTCGAAAAAACGAAATTGCCGTCGTCGTCGGAGTTCACGGTCCGTTTTAGCTCCGAAATGATAACGGACGCGCCATGGATGACGGATTTGTCCCCGCCGAAAACGACCGTACCGGTGATCCTGCCGCTTGTTTGTGCCCATCCGGCGATCGTAAATAAAAATAAAGTGGCTCCGAATAAAACAGGTTTCTTCATAAAAAAATAGGGCCAACGAAGACTCTCGGCAGAGTCGCCGATCCAGGTTATTACGTAATAGAATAAAATTGGTTCAACAATCGGAAGAATCTTCATGTTGCCACAGCCGAAACCCCAAGGCCGCGAGCCATTTCTTGATCTAGAGTTCGAGTGTGACGCCATTTAGGGAGTGAGAAAAATGAACACCATCAGAACGCAGGAGCATTGGGAGAATATCTATGGAAAAAAACAGCCTACCGAGGTGAGCTGGTTCCGGCAGCATCTTGAAAGTTCCTTAAGATTGATCGATGCCATAGATATGGATCCAGGCGCGAAAATCATCGACGTTGGTGGCGGAGCTTCCACGTTGGTCGACGACCTGCTCGACCGCGGCTTTGAGAACATCACCATCCTGGATATTTCCTCGTGGGCGCTGGAAAGAACTAGAGAACGCTTGGGCGACCGAGCTTCTGGCGTGAGCTGAGTTGCCGCCGACGTAACGCAGTTTGCGTTTCCTGCGAATGAATACGATCTCTGGCACGACCGTGCCGTATTTCACTTCTTAACGAACAAGAGCGATCGCGAGCTTTATTTGCGGAACGTTCGCCACTCGCTGAAGCCAGACGGACATTTTATCCTCGCGACCTTTGCCGAAGACGGTCCTCAGAAGTGCAGTGAACTGGATGTCGAACGGTACGATCTGCAGAAGATGATCGATACGGTGGGACCGGACTTCCACCTGATCGAAAGCTTGCGGGAACAACACCCGACACCAGTCGGTACCCTGCAAAGCTTTCAGTACGCGCATTTTCGCCTCACGATTTAGCTCGGCGCGTCTATGCGTATTACTATCCCCTCCGCGATTTGTCTATAATCGTTCTATCGAAAGCGACCTCAGTGGAGGATATCTTGAATGGGAACCGAAAGTCTGTCCTTCGAAACGAGCAACGGTGCGACAACTGCGTACGCCGCGACCCCTGAGAATCCGAGTCAGAAGGCTGTTATCGTCATTCACGAATGGTGGGGCCTAAATGACCACATAAAGGACATCACCGACCGGTATGCGGCCGAGGGCTTTTTCGCGATCGCGCCTGATCTATATCGCGGCAAGATCGCCGCCAACAGCGAAGAGGCTGGCGGAATGATGCAGGCCCTCAAGATAGACGATGGTCTCGATACGATCAAGAACTCGGTCGAAGCGGCTCGCTCAAAATACGGACTCTCGCACTTTGGGATCACAGGCTATTGCATGGGCGGTACATTCGCTCTTCGTGCGGCATGCGTGCTGGAAGGGTTTAGCGCAGCCGCTCCGTTTTATGGAGATATTCCCACCGAAGACATCCTTGAAAAACTAAGAACGCCGACCATCTTTATCTCGGCTACGAACGACGGGTGGATAAATAAAGAAAAGGTTGCGGCGCTCGAAGAGGCAGCGGAGAAATTTGAGCTTCCGATCCACTCCGTAAAATACGACGCCGACCACGCGTTTTTTAACGACACGCGGCCGGAGGTTTATGACGAGACGGCAGCGCGGGATGCGTGGGCGCTCGTGACCGGTTTTTTTAACGACAGACTGTGAACCCTAAGGGGCAAACTCTGCCATTCCACCGCCCGGCAGCGAATTGATAAAGTCTGAGCTGGTTGTTCTTCTTTGCTTGCGAAGCTGCTTTCGACGGTACATTTCGGTGTCGGCCAATTTGATCGCCTGTTCAAGATCGGCTGGGCTGGAAAAATTCGTAAAACCCCACGAGACGCCAACTTTTATCGGTTCCGGCAGGTTGTCGATGTAAACGCGCTCCATCATCGACTCCAGCCGCGCTATGCGATTCTCCGCCATTTCGGCGTTCATGCTGACCATGACCACGAAGAATTCATCACCTCCCCATCGATAAATGAGATCTTCTGCCCGTATTATCTCGCGAATCGATTTGACGACAGATCTGATCACGAGATCCCCCGCCGCGTGGCCAAAGCAATCATTGATAGCCTTAAGGTCGTCGATATCGAAGAATCCAACACAGCCCGACGATGTCGAGCCGTCCTCGCCCTGTTTTCGCATGAACCCGTAAAAGGCGTGGCGATTGAAGGCCGCGGTAAGCGGATCGGTTTGGACGAGGCGTTCGAGCTTTTTCTGCGTGGACAATAACTGCTCGTTCGTATCTCGGAAATCGTTCAGAACTCTTTCGAGCAGGACAATTACCATTCCGAAGCCCAGAGCAGTTTGGAGAACAAGGTCGATGATCGAATTGTAAGAGAGAATATCGGCCCGAAAGGCCACAAGGTTCCTTGCCGAGAAAATGATGCCGTATGCAAGAAAATCGAGTGTGAGCATCGCCAGCGATACGTACATAACGCGCCATCCGAAAGTCGTTTCCTTCGATCTTCCGAGATGGTAGAAAGCGGTCGCGTAAAATCCGGCCATGGTAAACGAATGAATGTTGAAGACATCATTGAAATCAGCCGCCGCGTGCGGGAGGATGATGGACGCGATAACAAATGGAATGAAGAATAGCTCGGACAGCGGTCTTAATTCGAACCCTTTCGCCAGGCTGCGGCAACCGACAACGAGCAGGAAACCGAAGAGATATTCGCCGAGAAAATAGTAAGTGAAGAAAAAGGAGGAGAATTCATCGTAGCTGAAGGCGAGCCGAAGACATATTAGGGCGAACGAGAGGCTCAGCCACGCCATCGTCCAGTACCCGAGAGCAATAACTCGCAGTGAACGCCGGAGACAGAGCGAGAGGATGGTAATTAGAACCACGCCATTGAGTTGAATGATTAGGCCGACTTTCGAGTCCATGTTTTTGAGGAGGGAACGAAGAGAGCAGGAAAGAATCGTAGTGTGACCGGAGGAATGTCAGTGAGAAAAGCCCGGTGAGAGCGGCTAAAGTATTTTATGACACGGGCCGCGGCTCTGTCTATGTTTTTTTCAGGAGTGAATCCAGCTCTTTTTGGGTCGGAAGCGCGGTGCGGGCACCTACATCGCGGCATTTCAGGGCGGCTACGGCATTCGCCATTCTTGCACTGGTCTCGACTGACTCTCCAAGGATCAAGCCGTATAGAAGACCGACACGAAATGAATCGCCTGCCCCGGTCGTATCCTTGCAGCCGCCCGGGACTGCAAATCCCGGCGTCTCGATAAACTCGTCTCCACACAGAAGCAGCGAACCAGCGTCGCCCAGAGTTAGGCCGACGACGCCGGCGTCATAACGTCGCTGCAGTTCGACCAAAGCATCGCGCTTTTCCGTAGCGCCAAATAATTTGCCCGGGAAATCAGCCGAGGCAACGATGATATCAACCGAACCCAGAAGCTGCTCGACACCTTCAAAAATATTGTCGATGTCTATCGACACAATAGTTCCGCCGGCACGTGCGGCCGCAGCAAGCTGTATGCACGCGCGAGCGTCGTGCGGCGTAAAATGAAGCACCTTAGCACTCTTTACAGCCTCGAACGGGACCTCGGTTTCGTCGTAGTGCAGCTTAGCATCGCGCTTCCAAATCACAGTTCGCTCGCCGCTTCGCTCGTCGATCACAATAAAGGCGATTTGCGTTTGGGCGCCGTCGATCTTCTCGGCGTACGTTAGGTCAACTCCTTCGTGCCGCAACGAGTTGAGCCCGATCTCACCCGCGTCATCGGTCCCAAATCGTCCGATGTACGAGGTGCGCAAGCCGAGCCTCTGTAAGCCGACCATCGCGGTCGCGATCTCGCCCCCCGCGGCTTGACGATAATCTGTCAGCTCGACTTTCGAATTGAATCCGGGGTAGTGAGGAACTTGAATAAGAAAATCGACGGCGTTGGTTCCGAAGCCGACAACATCGAAATCTGCTTCTTTTTTTAGCGTGAACGGAAACTGCATCTGCTTGAATTGTAAAACGAAATCAGAATCAATAGAATCTCAGGGCACCACTAAAAATCCTGGCGAACGTTTGCCGGAAAACGTTATGTTAAAGGTTAGAGCAAAGCGCGATCTAATTTATTAGATTTCGGAGAGAAGAAAATGCCGACATCAATTTGTCCCGAATGCGATGAGAAAGTTTACGTTGATGCCGAGGTTGAACAGGGCGACCGCGTGACTTGTGACGAGTGCGGTTCGCGTCTGGTCGTTGTCGGGCTGGATCCGATAGAAATGGACCTGTACGAAGAATCGGCAGCCGACGAGAGGGACGACGAAGATCTTGAGTCGTATGACTACGACGACAGCCGGTATTAGGACTTTCTTATTTCACTTTATAATTGGATCTGTTTTGTCTGATCGTAAACCCACTCTTTGACTGAATTGTCACCTTCCGCGTCGTGCCGTCCACCGCCGTATTTTCGTCCCCGGGATAGAACGCGATCGCATACGAGGCCGTTATATCTTCGGCCAGGGCTTGAAACAGTGCGTCGAATGATTTCTCCGTCGCATAGAAGCTCTTTCCACCCGTCCTTTCCATCAGACCGCTGGCTTCGAGCGGCGTGATCACCGGTTTCTTATCGCCCTGCAATCGCGAATAAGACGGCAGTATTACGGAATACACGCTTGTCTCCGCCAGGTTTGCGCGTTCGATCAAGGTCTCGGGCGAAACCACATCACCGACGGGAAAGCCGTCGCTTACCAAAATTATCGCTCGCTTCGGATGACGCCCCCGGATCACTTTTGGAGATTTCTTCGCAATTAGCCTGATCGAATCGTCCACTGCGTCGTAGGCATGGGTCGATAACCCGTCATGATCGCGAACGAGTTTGTCGAACGACTTTTCCAATTTATCCCGTCGATTCGTGAATGCCTGGAGCGTGCGGACGTCCATCGCGAAACTAACGACTGCAAAATAAGACTCATAGTCAGCGAGGCGACTGATAAAAGCCTGCATGGCGGACCGCAGCCGTTCGATCTCGGCTTTGGTCATACTGCCTGAAACATCGAGCGCGAATACGACTGAAAGCGGCCGACCTTCATCTCTCTTCTTGAGCGGTTGAAAGAAGTCTATCGGGCGCTCGACCCCATCTTCGAAGAGCCGAAAATCATCGCGTCGAAGGTGCGGGACAAGTTTTCCGTTTTTGTCCGTAACGGTCACTTCAAATGAGACGAGTTCGGTTTCGATGCGGACGACTTCATTCGCGTCCTGAGACAGGGTCGGAATCGCTGCGAGCAGGGCTAAAGAGAGAATTATGACGAGTGAAACGGATCCTCGGAAACGGCGCTCGTCATTCTGCTCGAAGTCGGTCATTTTGGTGACTCAAACTGAAAGATGACTCGGCCGGCGGATCATCCCTCGATACTGAAAACCTAACGATTTCAATAATAAGACTTTGGCACATCGGTTGTATAGCTCCGATGCGGCGTGATTCAGCTCGGCTACCGCCAAAAATGTTCACGACCCACACCGGGCGCCGGCGGCCTTCTGGTTGAACGAAAAATGGAAAGATCGAGTTCGCAAAACAATTCATGGCCGTCGAGAACGACGCAACTCGCGGTGTTTTTAGTCGCGGCCCTAATTGTCGGCTTTGCGATCGTCGAGGTGGTGGCGATTTCCCCTTCGTTTTCCTCTATCGCTGTCATTTCGGTTTCGATCTTTGTTGCGATCCTGCTGAGCCGGTACGAGCCCCGCATCGCCGGAACCGATCTTCGCATATCGCTGGAAACCATCGTTGGATTCTGGGGCGTGATCTGGCTGGGAATCCCGGGGGGCGTATTGCTTGCCGCCTGTTCTGCCGCTGCGAATCGCGGCATAGCATCTCCAGATCGCAGACGACTGGCTTCGGACGTAGCGATCAATGTTCTTTCCACATTTTTTTCCGGGATCGCTTTTTATCTTACGCTCGGTTATTTCAATGGAGGCGGACAGCTACAACTCGTCGGCAAGCTTACCGTAGCGAACGACATAATTCTCGCATCGTGCGTCATGGCGCTTACGCATTTTGCTCAAAGCCGTGCGTTGTCTCATCTCCTACGCAACGGTAAGTACAGACCTCACCGGAAGACAACGCTGCGAAATCTATTCGTGATACCCGGGCTGAACGGATTGATCAGCCTTTTTGCGACGATCTTTCTCTTCATAGTTTTCAATCACTTCGGGATCGAATTCGGGCTCGTTATCGTCCCACTTGCGATCTTTGGCAACCTCTCATACAAGATCCACCTCCGGCGGCTCGATCAAAAGACAAAGCAGATAACCGAGGCCAGCCGAATTCACTTAGCGACTGTCGAGGCTCTTGCAACTGCGATCGACGCACGCGATCAGATCGGTATCGGACACGTTAGACGAACGCAGATATATGCCGTCGGCCTCGGCAACATACTCGGTCTCGGCGAGGATGAGATCAACGCGCTGCGTACCGGCGCGCTGCTTCATGACATCGGCAAGCTCGCCGTTCCCGATCATATCCTGAGCAAGCCGGGCCGGTTGACGCCGGCTGAGATGGAAAAGATCAAGACACATTCGATCGTCGGAGCTTCGATATTGGAAAAGGTCGGCTTTCCCTATCCGGTGGTACCTACGGTGAAATACCATCATGAATTTTGGGACGGCTGCGGTTACCCCGAAGGGCTCCGGGGGACTAGTATTCCGCTCACCGCTCGTATCCTGACGATCGCCGATGCTTATGACACGCTGAGAGTTGCGCGGCATTATCGTCAGGCCGTGCCCCGCGAAGAGGCCTGCAACTTTCTGCGATCACGAGCCGGCTCCCAATTCGATCCGCGTCTCGTCGACGTCTTTTTGCGAAACCTGAAAATCTTCGAGACCGAAGTCCAGGCGCAACAGCTTGTCTACGAAAGCGATCTCAACGCTGTCAGCGTTTCGAACTTCATAGACGCCGGGGTGAGCCCGGGCTATGTAGAACAGATCAAGCAGGCTAATCGCGAAGTGTTCGCGCTCTACTCCCTCGCCCGGGATTTCAGCTCCGAGCTCGATCTCGACGAGATCCTGCCGCTTTTCACTGATAAGATCAGCGAACTTATACCGTTCGATTCGGCGGCGGTTTATCTGCTCGACGAGGAGAGAGACTTCGCCACCGCGATATACGTCGAGGGCAAGCACAAAAAAGTTCTCACCGGAAAGACGGTAAAAGCTGGCAAGGGCGCCACTGGACGCGTGCTCGAAGAGCGCCTTCCGGCGGACAATCCTGATCCGTCTCTGGATTTTGAAACCTCTCAAACCGAGCTGCAGACCGCGTACCGGGCGATGGCTTCAATTCCGCTTATCGCGGACGAAAAGATGCTTGGCGCGATCACGCTCTATTCAAGCGAAATGAGCCGCTACCAGGATGAGCATCTCAGACTGCTTGAAACGGTGTCGCTTATCGCCGCCGACGCGATCGCCAAATCGCTCGAACATGCGGTCACGGAGAATCACGCTTTGACAGATCCGATGACAGGACTACCAAATGCTCGCAGCCTGCAGATCCATTTCGACAAGGAGGTCAAGCGAGCAAGCCGGAGTGAGAGCAGCTTTCAGTTATTGGTGATGGATCTCGATGGCTTTAAGTCAGTTAACGATACGCACGGCCATAAGGCCGGTGACCGGATGCTGAAGGATATCGGGGCGATCATTAAGGCTCAGTTACGCGAGTACGATTTTCTCTCACGCTACGGAGGTGACGAGTTTGTTGCGATCGTTCCCGATACGGACAGTGCCGATGTCATGGAGCTCGCACGGCGAATCGAAGAGGCGGTAAACAATTTCTCGCTTGTCGTGGAAGACGAGGTCGCGAACGTAGGCGTAAGCGTAGGAACCGCGTGTTATCCGATACACGGAGAGACGTTCGACCAGATCATTGTGTCTGCGGACAAAGCGATGTACCTGACAAAAGGCTTCCATCGAAAGCGGGCCGCGATGGATTCGAAGGATAAGGCACTTCGTCCTTTGATTTCCCAGCCGGATGAAATAACAGAGTTCACAACCGTCAAGGGAGTGACGCAGGAAGGTTTGATCTTGGAGGTCGATGAGACGCACATCGTCTCGTCGTCCGCCGTCAATTAACAGCGAAACGGTTTGGTGAGCCCGTTTCCTGTTTGGGGTTTGGCTCGTGTCGGTCGTGTGAATCCACCGGCACGAGCCAAGCCCCTGCTTAGTGCAAAGTGAATAGTGACGGAAACGCTTCTTCACTATTTACTTTGCACTATTTAGAACGCTTGCGAGAACCTAAAGTGAATGTGCTCGCGTTTGAGCTGATAGATCGCGTTCGGGGCCATGACCTGCGGAATCAGGAACCGAGGCGGATTGAGCAGGTAGCCGTAATCGACCGCGAACTCACCGCCGACGGGAGTTTTTATTCTTAGTCCGAGACCGACAGTATGTGTCCAAACGGCCCGTAGATTCGTTGCGTTCACATTGTTGGGAACGGAATTGGCCGGATTGAATATATCTTTCGGACTCTTGAAAACATTTCCGCCGTCGTAAAACGGAACGGCTCGCACTGATTTTGTCACCGGGATCCGCGCTTCCAGATTCACAACCGCGAGTGCGTTGCCGCCGAACGGGATAGTAAACGGATCGAGAAATACCGGCTCACGATTGCTGTTTCGGAAAATGCCTTGCGGCACGACGACGACGCGCGGCCCCGCCTCTTCGAAATCGAAACCGCGAATACTGTTTCCGCCGCCGGCGAAAAATCTTTCGCTGATCGGCAGACTGCCGTTCAATTCAGGGAATGCAGAGTTGGTGAACCGGTCGCCGTTCGAAAAAACGCTGCCGACGCCGAGGATCGCCCTTCCGGCGAATGTGGTGTTCTTCAGAAATCGCACCGTTCGGTAGATGTTGTACGACGCCTGGAACTTATGGAATCCCGTATTCGCGCCGAGGAATGGGATCGAGACATTGTACTCGGCCGTCAGATAATCACCGTCTGTCGGATCGCTGGCACTATAGCGACATGGCTCGCCTGGCTCGCCGCGGGCGATGATGTCGAGGATCGTAAACTTGATCAGGCAGTTCTTTCGAGTATCGCGGACGAACGTCGCGCCGAAACCGGAAATGCGGATCCGTGCGTCCGGCAGCAACAGCTCTTTGATCAACAAGCTTTGAATGTTGAAGAGGCGAACATCCTCAAATCGATATCTAAAAAAAACTATGCTGCGATCGCGGCGGCTGATCGTCCGGTTGGTCTCCGCAGAAAGCGTCAGGCGGTTCAACGTCGGATCGCCGGCAGCGTTTCCGAACTCATTGATCGGGGTGCCGTTCTCGTCAACTCGCTGAACTATACCGAACGTTCCTTTGTCGAACGCGGAGCGGAAAAAGCGGGTGACGGTCGAGTCTCGCTGATATTGTGCCGTTAGCGTGAGCGGAGCGAAACGCTTATTGCCGTCTCGCAGAAAACGCGGGTTGAGAAAATCGAGCTGGACAAGTTGTTGTCGCTGACTCACGCGGATGCGTGCTCCGCTCTGCCAGAGACGTCCCATGAAATTCAAATGGCGGAGGTCCACAAAGCCGCTTGCGCCGAGGTCCGTCGAGACACCGCCGCCGTACGATAAAATGCGCGCAGCTTGCTCCTCGACATTCACGATAATGTCGGTAAGGCGTTCACCGCCGGGCCGCTCGCCCGCGGGCCTCGGTTTGACCTCGACACGTGCGAATGCATCGCTTGCATAAAGGTTCTGCTCGCTCGTATAAATATCCACCGCTCGCAAATACTCGCCCGGCTGCAGAGCCAGCGCACGCAGGATCGCTTCCGTCTTGGTTTTTTCGTTGCCGGTAATGAGTATCCGGCTGATGACGACTTTTTGTCCCTCGTTGTTAATTGAGTAAACGACCTTGAAAAGGCTTTCGCCGGTTGACGGGTCCGTGACGCGCTCATCGATCGAAAAATCCACCTTTGCGTCATAATAGCCGGCGTTGGAATAGAACTCGGCGAGCTTGCGCTGTCCGTTTCGGATCTTCGCCCGCGAGAAATACGTGCCTTCGATCTTCGGCAGCTGGGCCTTGAGCACGTCATCCGAAAACGCAGAGTTCCCCACGATCTCGATACCCGAGATGATCGTCCTCGGGCCTTCTTCGACGACAAACGTGATGATCAGATTCGCACCGTCCGGCGACACACCCTCGTTTACGCGGACATTTGCGTCCCGATATCCAAGTTCGCGAAGCAGAGATCGAATAGTGCCCGCGTCCTCTTCGAGCAGACGTTCGCTCGTATAACCGCGTCCGTAGCCAAACAAAGGAATGATCCCGAGTATGTTTGCCTCCTGCGATTCGAGAACGGTCTGGATCTCGGTGATCGTAAACTGGCTCGTTCCTTCGAGACGGATATCGGTTAGCTTTAACTGCCGATCGAGGTCCACCCGATATTTAACCGTGACCTTTTTATTTTGGAGATCGGTGCTGTTAAGAGCCGAGCACAAAAACTCGGTATCGTTCTTGATGGTCGTCGAGTCCGTTGCATCGAGCGGTGGTTCGATCGAACAAACCGGCGTGACATTGACGAAGAAATAGCCTTGCTCCTGGTAATGATTTTCGAGACGACGCTCGCCTTCAACAATTGCGCCATAGTCCAGGGTGCCCTCACGCTTCAGCGGTATCAAGCGTTTTTGAGTTCGGTTGCCAACACGGTCGCGTTCGGCGACAACGTCGACCTCGACGATCGGCCCGACTTTTCCTGCCAGCGAGATCGTGACCGTATTCTTTTCGCCCTCGTAAATAACCCGGGGTTCATCGAGCGACGGCGCAAGATAATCTTCGCTTCGCAAAAGCCCGCGAATGATATCGATGTCGGCCGCCAATCGTTCGCGGGTGAACGGTTCACCGGGCTTCAGCTTTATCTTTGCGAGAAGCTTTGCGCTATCGAAACCGTCGATGTTGATATTGAAGGATTGGACCGTTGCCTGTTCATTCGGAGACACGCGAAAGGTCACTCCGACCTCGGTCTCGCTTTCAAGGGGACGCTGTGAATAATTAACCTCGGCCTTGAAAAAGCCGCGGTCGCGTAAATACTCGAGGATCAGATCGGCGTTGTTCTGAAGCGTATTCTCCGTGATCGCCGTTCCCGGGTCGAGCAGGTTTAGCCTGAAGAGCAACTCTTGTTCTGTGATCTTCGATTCGTCGTCCTCAGGCAGCTCCACGGTGACGCGCTGCGCCTGCGTCTTCCGCCGGATGATGAAGCGAACTGCCACGCTGCCATTCGCCAGTTCGTCTGCTTCAACCGTAACAGCCGCGATCTGTTTTGTGTCGTAAAGCTTCTCGATCGCCTCACGCACCTTTATTGCTGAATAGTTCGCACCGACAGCGTCACGGGCGAGAATGCGATATGTTTCGTTAGCGGAGACGTTTCTGTCCGAGCCCTCGAACGTTACGTTCACGTCGGCGATCGGCTTGTCTTCGAATTGATTTTGGCCGGAAACGGCGGCAGCAAAGAGAATGAAAGAGAAAAGGCCAATAGACAGCATCGAGTGTGCGCGCCGAAAAACGAATCTGCACCACAATTCGACTAGCCTTCGCCACGTTGCCAACCCTGCTGGTTCCATTCCTCTCCGAGAAAAATATCGCGCCACCCGCGCCAAACCTTGAAACTTAAAATCTTCGTCTGAACCGGACCTCAAAACTGAAATTGTCGCGGTTTCTCGTGACGTTGCTCAAACTTCGCTGCTCGTACTGGGCGACGAACGACAGCTTGTTCGAGACGCGATACTCAAGTGCAAGGACCTGATTCTGATCCTGCGACAAGTTCGTCGCGTACGTCACTCGTAAATTGTTATTTATCTGCCGCCCGACCGTCAGCCGTGCCGATGCGTTCAATCTCTGTCCGGAAATTATCGGATCGATCTCAAAAACGTTGAGACCGAACAGACGATCGGTCGCTTTTCGCGCCGGACTATTGATGATCGTATCGGTCAAGATCTCAGCCGCGGTGTTAATTCCGGTTTGAGCAAGAGTCGGGATGCCAGACTCGGTGTTCGACAAATTTCCGGTCGTGATCAGCGAGACCACATCCGCCTGCGGAAGAGCGGGACTCGAACGCACAGCGGCATTCAACTGCTCGGTATCGTTGAGCGGGCCCGACAAATTCACAAAGACCTGATAGCCCGCGATCTCGGATTCGGCCTGCAGATTAATGACCGGCTCGATCTCCGTATCCGGCGGAAACTCAAGGACGCCGCGTTGAACGATGTAACGGTCCTTGCGGAAGAATATGGTTCCGCTATTGGCGGTGATCCGGCCGGAGAGCTGCGGACTTTCGGTTGTACCGGTCAGCCGTAAAGATACAGACGCCGTAAGATCGGCAATATTGTT
The DNA here is from genome assembly GCA_040006435.1 of Acidobacteriota bacterium. Classification (GTDB taxonomy): domain Bacteria; phylum Acidobacteriota; class Blastocatellia; order Pyrinomonadales; family Pyrinomonadaceae; genus OLB17. The sequence continues at coordinate 4,149 of JBDTWZ010000043.1, read as the reverse complement.
ACGAACGACCAACGCGTCCCGGCCTTCGATCGTCAGGTCGAAACGGGGTGCACCGATCGCTGACGGGCCTGACGATAGCGAGCCTTCGCGTCGAGCACCGACGATATTAGCGAGTTCAATATCTTTCGTATAGAGACTTCGGCGGGCCCGAATGCGTCCGGCGATCTGAACGCCGAGAATATCATTTCGCTGTTCGCGTCTTCCGGTTATCTCGAGCCGAGCATCGCCCGTCGTGAGGAAATCCTCTGGAAGCGGTACGGTGACATTCGTGCCATCGAGCGCGACGCGGAACGAATCGATCTTCAAGCCCTCACCGAAGAGGGCTCCGCCCGTCGCGGTGAACGCTCCGCCGCCCAGATAGCCGCGAAGCTCGTCGATCTGCGCCTGATCCGACGAGAACAGAATTCGTCCATTGAGACGGTCGAAGCTCAACCTGCTCGAGCCGATAAAAGTCGCGACCGCGGCGTTCTCAAGCGTCGCCGTACCCGAAACGCGGGCCGTGCGGTTCACACCGGCGAGGCGTATCGCAACATTTGCAAATCCGCCGAAGAATGTGTCCGTTGCCGCGACCTGCGGAAACGCATTAAGGAGGCTGAGATTTACCCGTCCGTCGACAGAAAAATTATTGATGCCGTCCGAGGTGATCGCCTTTGTTCCGGCGATAACTACGTTCGATCCGCCGCCGGCGAATCGCGCGGATTCAAACGTAATCTCACGCGGATTGAAGCGGACGACAAGCGGTTCGGTCGCAACAAGCGGCGTGTCCTGTATTTGAAGCGCTAACTGACTGAACTCGGCGGAGCCGGCCAACGCTTCGCTCGTGAAGACGATATTGCCCTGATCATCGCGCTTCGCCAGATTTCCGCCGAACTCGACGCGCCCTGTTCCGGCACCACTGATCGTAATGCCCTTGAGCTGCGGCACCAGTGCGAAGAACGGGCCAAGGGGGCTCTGGTGAAATTCTGTCGCGACGCGGAACGGAACGCTTTCGTTGCCGAAATTCACCGTTGCATTTATCACCTGCGGACGTCCGTCGAGCGTTGCCGTCAGGTCGGCATTCAGGATCTGATTGACGGTGTTCCCTTTGAATACGACCTCGCCGAATGCATTTTCGTTGACGACGACCTGCCGCGCGGTGCCGTTGAAATCGATGTTGTACGAAGATGGAATATCGGAACGCCCGGTCGCCTTTGCCACGAAATCTGCGTTGCCGCTGATGGCCGGAATGCTGTCGTTAGTCGTGAAGGCATTGCGCAGGGCGGTGAGTTGGAAGTTGCGGCCCTCGAGATCGAAGTTGAACTCGGTCGACGCGCGATCATAAGTCCCGTTCGCTTTTATAAAGCCCTCGGTAGAGCGAAGTTCAAGGTTTTGCAGATCGATATGCGTGCCGCGAAACTGAGCCTTGGCGTTGAACGCGTCGAACGTCTGTCCCGAAACCGAGCCCGCCGCCGAGGACAGATCGATCGAGCCGTTTGCGTCGTTGGGAAGGCCGGTGATGTTAACGGTCCCTGATGTCTGTGCGTTGAAGTCTCGAATTCCCGCCGGCAGGTATTTTTCCAGCGGAAGCGCGGCGATCAGATTCGCCGCATCGATATTTGTGAGTGTCGCCTGGACGCTGACGTTGTTCGCGCCACCGGCGGGCACATTCAGGGTGAATGCGATGGTTCCCCCATCGGCCTCGCGGAGGCTTCCGTTTCGAAGCTCGGTACCGAGCGGCGAGATGAAAATGTCGGACGCAGCGGAGCCCAAGGTCCGTCCGCGAAGCGCGATCTGGTCGATCGCGGCGCGCCCTTCGACCGTCGGGTCGGTCAGATTGCCAGTCACCGTCGCATTGAAAGTCAGAGCACCCGCTACCGTGACTTCGAGCGAGTTCATCTGCTCTTCAAGCTCTGGCGAGAATCCGACGACACGGATCAGTCGGTCGATCTCGCTCGCATCGCGCGAATTGACGGCGACATTCAAATTGGAATCGTCGGCTCGCAGATCGAAGCGCCCGGACGCACGCAATTCGCTGTTCGGCGTATTCAATCTAGCGACATCGACATTGAAAAGCCCGTTCGTTGCCGAAAGCTCGACACGGCCCGTTACGGGAACCAACCCGCTGTCGGCACTCCCCGCACTGGCCGTAATGTCTGCAACCACCGTCCCCGAGGCAGTTCGCAAATCCGTTCCGTTAAATGTCAGATCAACCCGTCCAGTCGTCTGCCCGACGAGCGGGATGACGCGACCGCCCTGCAGAGAAGCCAGCTTCGAAAGATCGAGATTCGAAAAATTGGCATTCAGGTTCGACGAGCTCCGGTTATTAAATGCGATCGTCGCCGTGCCGTCCAATCGGCCGTCCATAACCGTCGCTGTCAGGTTGCTCAACTCGGCCCGATCGTTGTTTACATTAACGCTTGCGTGGGCGTCTCCGAGCGGAATGCTTCCGACGATGCCACTGCCGATGCTCATATCCGCCGTGACACGATAGCGCCCGGACGGTTCGACGACAAACACCGGTTTCGCGATCTTAACGGCGTCGAGCCGTCCGCCTTCCGGAAGCGCGGTGGTTTTGCTGAGCGTGACCGTTCCCGCATCGACGTCGTTCGAACGTCCCTCGATCGTGCCTTGTCTGATCGATAGCCGCACACCGCCAATGTTCAGGCTTCCAAGTGTCGCGGCGCTCGTATCGACGCGGGCAACACGGACGTTGTCTGAGTAGATGATAGTTTCCGGACCAACGTCACGGATCTGGAGCAGTGCCGTTTCTACTCCGCTGACCACGGCGCCGCTGCCGTCGACCCGTTCCGCCTTCACGCCGGCTAATTCGAGATTCGTCGACTTAGGCAGATCGGTCAGTGTAAAACGATCGGCGCGCAGATTTCGAACGCGATTGCCCTTCACGCTTGCTGAAGCCGCCGCAACGTTATCGAGGCTGACATCAGTCTTAGCTCCGCTATCCCGAACTTTCAAATTCCGGCCGGTCAGTCCCTGAAGCTGATAGTCCTTTGTCTTGAGCGAATCCGCTCGTGCGGCGGGAGCCGAAAAACTGGTGACGCCAGCGTTCCGTGAAAATCTCAGATCGTTCGCATAAAGATTTTCAAATTCGGCAGCAGCGACTGAAAAGCGCTGGGCCCGTCCATTTCCGGCAGAAGCTGTTAGCTGTTTGTCCTTGTATTCGGCGATGGCGTCCGACAAAAATAATCCGCCGAGTGTAAGTGATTTGGCCTTTGCCGCCGCGGCTTGCAGATCACCCATCCATCGAAAATCTGTTCCCGATCCGCGAACGTTTCCCGCCATCCGGAGAAAGTCGATCCTGAAATCCTCGAATGTGAGCAGCTCGGCAACGGCTTTTCCGTTAGCTTCATAATTTGAATTCGTGCCTTCAACCGTGGCAACGACATTCACCGCTTTCAGGTAGATGCCTTCGGCGGTGAGCGCCTGCGAATCTACCGTACCGTCGATCCGATATCTCTCGCCCTCGCCACTGACCGTACCTTTGAAATTGCCGACGCCCCGCAGGCTTGCGCCGAGTGGAAACGTATTCGACGTTTGTGTCAGATCAACTGTAGATTCAATGCTCAGGAGGTATTTCGGCGCGGCCCAGTCGGCGAGCGTGCCGCTCATGCTCGAGATGCCGATAGGAGTTTCGATCTTCAGTTCCGTGATCTCGGCACCGGCTCGGTCCGCCACGCCACGCACCCGAATGTCGATGTTGTCGAGTGGGTGCTCATCGTAAACAAAGTGCGAGTCGGTAGATGTGAAATCGATCTTGTAACGCTTTTGATCGTCCGAAACTTCGTAGCTTTCCGGTTCCAGAAAAAGCAGTACGTTATTTGCATCCGCCGAGATCTTTCGCGAGACATCGCCAAAATGCACGACGCTGTCTTTTAGCGCGAAACGGACGGAACCATATTTGAAGTTTACGCGTTGGCCGGTTTCTTCTTCGACAAAGGTAAGATTTGAAAAATTTGATTTGCCGTTTTCGTCGAACCGGATCCAAACTTCGGCGCCATTGATGTCCGTCGTATCGACGTTGATGTCGCGGCTGAGCTGCCAGGAGTAGAGGTTATCGACCGTCAGCCCAAGATGTGCGTCGCGGATAAAGAAGAGCTTCTCGCCGGTCACGCGGCCCCTGAATGTCGCGTTTTTCAATTCAAGCTCGAGCGG
>JBDTWZ010000042.1:0-19494 GCA_040006435.1 Acidobacteriota bacterium | reverse complement strand
GGGAGTTTGACCTTGGCTAGTGTTTTCCGTATAATTTCAGCTTTTCGGCTACTGGACTAATTCTGTTCCGGCGGCCTCGGAGATAAAACGAGATGAGTTACGCAATTATTAAAACCGGCGGCAAGCAATTCGCGGTCGAAGGTGGCCAGACGCTTCGCATTCCGACCATAGAAGGAAAAGAGGGGTCGAAAGTTGACGTCGAGACTTTGGTCGTCGGAACCGGGAAAGATGCAAAGATCGGTGCCGGCACGGTCAAGGCTACTGTAGTTGGCCACGGCCGTGGCGAGAAAATCATCGTCTTTAAGAAAAAGCGCCGCAAACAGTACAAGCGAAAGCAAGGTCATCGGCAAGGTTATACTGAGATCAAGATAGAAAAGATTTAGGAGTAAGGTCCGGGCGATCATTATCTGCCTGCGACCGGCAATTAGAAATGGCTCATAAAAAAGGTGTAGGTTCATCCAGGAACGGTCGCGACTCAAACGCGCAGCGGCTCGGTCTCAAGAAGTTCGGCGGCGAACATGTGCTTGGCGGCAATATTTTGGCGAGACAGCGTGGGACAAAATGGAAACCGGGCAATAATGTTGGCCGAGGCAAGGACGATACGCTCTTCTCACTGATCGAAGGCTTTGTGAAATTCGAAGACAAGGGCAGGAGAGGAAAGTTCATCAGCGTCTACGCCGAAGGAGCAACGGAGCTTCCAGTTCAAACCGCCTAGAAAATCTTTCAACTTAAATGAAGAGGCCGTCTGAAAAGGCGGCCTCTTTAATTGCGTCCGGCTTCAGCGGAAGGTTACTCGGAAGCGCTCTTTTTTTCCTTTTAAATCTCTGCGGATGCGAAATTATTTTTCGAGGATCGCAAATAATTTACTATCTTCAGGAGGCAAACATTAGCTCTGCTGACATCGTTCAAGATCCGTTCAATATCAACTGTCCGATCAATACCAAATAGCAAAATGAGTTGTTTAGTTTTCCACAAAATTTCCACAAACACATCCAATATCTTTTCCACAAAGTTTCCACAATAGCTCGGTAAAATAAGGGCGAAAGCTCAAGTATTTTATACTTGACAGTAAAAATTACACGTGTAGAATCCATTACACAGTCGAGATTGCTTACGGGCATTTTGACCGGCATCTGGAGATGGAACGAACGCGGTGACGCATTTGTTTGAGAGTAGAAGGAGCGGAAAGCCGCTACTCAAACGCCAGGGTCGAAGCCGAAAGGCTTGCGGGAATCGTCGAAAGACATTTCCTGTTACTCGGATAAAAACGAGTAACGCCCCTCGGAAATGATCAACCGATCGGGTGCTACGCCGCTCTTGGTCGAAAGACTTTGAGCCTCGTTGCCGGGCACGTAACCGGCGGTGGAGGAAAAGCCACCACAACAAAAACCTAACGGCACCACGCATCTTCGGATGCAGCAAATTGTGAAAGCAAATTGGGTGTTGACCGGAGACGGCTCCCCGCAGAGCTCCTTCGGAATACAAAAAACGCGGTTTTAGCGTGTGCATGCTGGAACCGCAAACCCTTTCGGGCACTTCGGTGCTCACTAAGGAATCAAAGGCGTCGATTTGAGCAATCAGATCGGCGCTTTTGTTTGCGCTCTTCGCCAATAAATGCACATTTTGCCGCCGTGATGCTATGGACGATTCGGCCGCTGACCGAGAATCGGCAACTATCCCTCTGTGTTCCAAGTTGTGTAGAATCGAAACGTGTTCATAGATCGAGTAAAAATCAAGATCAAGGCCGGCGACGGAGGAAATGGCGTGACGGCGTTTCGCCGCGAGAAGTTCGTACCCCGGGGTGGGCCGTCCGGCGGTGACGGAGGTGTCGGTGGAGATGTTTGGCTCGCATGCGATGAAGGACTCAACACACTGCTTCATCTTCGGTATAATCCCGAACACAAAGCCGAACGAGGCCATCATGGAGAGGGGTCGAATCGCTCGGGAAAAGATGGCGAATCGATCACGATCAGGGTGCCCGTCGGAACGCAGATCTTCAACTCAAAAACTGAAGAGCTGATGTTTGATTTTATCGAAACCGGCCAGCGGTTCCTCGCCGCCAAAGGAGGAAAGGGTGGTTGGGGAAACGCTCATTTCGCGACTCCGACTCGCCGAGCCCCGAAGTTTCACTATACGGGCCGTCCCGGCGATGAGAAAGAATTGCAGCTCGAGCTGAAGCTTATTGCCGATGTTGGCCTTGTTGGATTTCCCAATGCGGGAAAGTCGACACTGATAAGCGTGATCTCAGCGGCAAAACCAAAGATCGCAGATTATCCTTTTACAACTCTTGAGCCTAACCTTGGGGTTGTCGATATGGGTGACTTCAAGACGTTCGTCGTCGCTGACATACCGGGATTGATCGAAGGTGCATCGCAAGGTGCCGGACTTGGAGATCGGTTCTTACGCCATGTCGAGCGCACAAAGATCATCCTGCACCTGGTTGACGTCTCTTCGTTCTCAGAGCGTGATCCCGTCTCAGATTACGAGATAATTAATCGTGAGCTGGCAAATTACAACGAGGACCTGGCCAGCCGTCCGCAGATCGTTGTTGCGACTAAGATCGATGCGCTGGATGAGCCTGAACGTCTGGCAAAGCTGGAGAAGAGAGCAAAAAAAGACAAAAAGCGGTTCTTCCCGATCTCTTCGGTTACTCGAACTGGCCTTGACGAACTTGTCTCCGCGGTAGCGAGACTCATTGACGAGACCGAGCCGCTCGCTGGACCCTCGGACCACTTGACCGCCGACGCCGGCTGATTGCCTCGTGAGCCCATTGACGCAACCACAACGAATCGCATTCTATGGCGGAACATTCGATCCGGTACACTGCGGGCACATAACGGTAGCTCGCCGATTAGTGGAGTTATTTTCTCTGGACCAATTTGTTTTCCTGCCCGCGTTTCACGCACCTCACAAACCCGAGCGAACGCCGACGTCCGCGTACCATCGCTTTGCGATGCTCGTCCTTGCCACACAGGACGAGCCCCGAATCTCCGTATCGACCCTCGAGCTGTCTCACGCTCAAAAGCGATATACGGTGGAAACTCTGCCGGAGATCATTGCTCAACACGCCGATGCCGATATCTTTTTCGTCATGGGTGCCGACTCCTGGCGCGATATCCGGACCTGGCGGGAGTGGGAGAAAGTCCTACTCATGACCAATCACATCGTCGTTACGAGGCCGGGTTACGAAATAGCCTTTGATCACGTAACCCCAGCCGTTAGAGAGCGTATCGTTGACCTCCGAGAAGCTACAGACAGCTTGTTTCAGAACGACGGGCCGCGTGTCTACGTCACCGACGCAATCAAACTTGACGTTTCTGCGACTGAGATCCGTGAAGACATAAGCGCAGATGAGCGACTCGACAACCCGGACGACGTCCCGCAGGCGGTTGCAAAATACATAGAAAAATACGAACTTTATAAGTGATGGAAGAATTACAGGAAAAGTCTCTTCACCGAGAGACTGTTAAAGTAGATATCTCGCAGTCGCGAACTCCTTTCGACCAACTCGATCCCGAACTTCAACTTGCGATCCACTCGGCCGACGAAAAAAAGGCAGTGAACATGATCGCCCTGGATCTGCGCGAGATCGCCAGCTTCACGGAGTTTTTCGTCATTGCGAGCGGCACGAACCCGAGACAGGTGCAGGCAATAGCCGATGAGATCAGCGAACAACTGAAGAAACAGCTCCGCCGGAAACCCGTTCGGATCGAGGGTTACAACTCCGCCGAATGGGTTTTGCTTGATTACGGCGACTTCGTAATTCACCTCTTCGATAAGGAGGCCCGCGACTTTTATGATCTCGAGCGGCTCTGGCGCGATGCCAGACGTGTCGAGATCCCCGCGAGCGTTTCCTAGGATATGAAACTTCGCTTCCTCTGGATAGGAAAGACAAAAGACAAAAACTGGAAGGCGCTGCAGGACGTTTATCTGCGGCGCCTTTCTCATTTCGTTAAATGCGAAATTGTCGAAATCAAGGAATCAGCTCGCCACGAGGGACCGGATATTGAGGGCGAACGAATTGTTGCCGCCTTGAATCCAAAGACATTCGCCATTCTGCTTGATGTAAAAGGCGAAACAATCTCTTCTCCCGCATTAGCGAAGAAGATCGAACACTGGCAGAATCGCGGACTTAAGGAAGTTTCTTTCATTATCGGGGGAGCTAACGGAGTGTCGCGAGGGGTTGCCGAAACGGCTGATATTAGTTTATCCTTGTCGTTTCTCACATTTACCCACGAGATGGCCCGTGCGGTATTGTTAGAACAAATATATCGAGCATACACAATTATTAAGGGGTTTCCGTACCAGAAATGACCGCTGCAAACTTGAAAAAGATCAAAGAACGGCTCTTGAACGAAAGAGCTCTGCTGGCTGAAAAGCTGAAAGGCAATGACCTGTCGATCGATGACGCCGAGACGCCGGACCCGGTCGATTTGGCAGTTCGAAACTATTCGAAGAATGTGATGTTGGCGGTCTCCGAAAACGAGAGTCGGCAGCTCGTTCTCGTCGATGAAGCCCTGATACGGGTTGAAGACGACGAGTACGGTTCCTGCCAAAACTGCGAAAAGTCGATTAATCAAAAGCGCTTGGCGGCGATCCCGTGGGCTCGTTATTGTTTGGACTGTCAGGAGCTCGTTGAAAAGGGATTGCTCGATGATGAGTAATGTTACGGTCTCTCTCCGACTCGATCCTTGACGTTATTTTTCCGCAAGAATGCGGCGTGTGCGGCGGCGAAGTCGAGTCGTCAGACGACGGCATAGCTTGCGGCGGCTGCTGGAACGCGACAAGAGTTTTTACAGATGGTGATACGCTCTGCATAAAATGCGGGGCGTTTTTGTTTGCTTCGAACTCTTCAACCACGGCCTCATGTAGCAAATGCACGGCTCACTCATACGATCGCGCATTCTCGACCGGGTTGTATGAAAAGGCGTTGTCGGCATCCGTACTAGAATTGAAAACCACTCCGAACATATGTCGCAGGATCAAACGGCTCGTGGCCGCGACCCTCGATCGATATGCTGTCGACGGCTCGAGCATTGTGATCCCGGTCCCTCTTTCACCGCGGAGATTGCGGGAGAGAGGTTTCAATCAGGCGGCGATCATCGGCACGGTCGTTTCTAAACACCTGGGTTCCTCCTTCGACTCATTTACACTGATCCGAAAAGTTCATACGCCGATGCATCGCGCCGGGATGGATCAGAAGGCGAGAGCGATGACCGTCAAAAATGCGTTTGAGGTCGTGCGACCCAAACTCGTCGAGAACAAAAATATCTTGCTGGTGGACGATATTCTCACTTCGGGCGAAACGGCTTCGACTTGCGCCAGATTGCTAAAGAAGAGCGGCGCATCAACCGTCAATTTACTGACGATCGCACGCGCCGCGTAAAACAAATCATCGTCGATCTAAGGTGCGTCGTATCGAGGAATCGCGAGGTCGCCCGTCGCACCGAATTGTACGAAAACATTCGCACCGTTCGAGCTGTTGATTCTGTACCACGTACCGTTCGAGGGCCTGAATACGGCGATGTCGTCCAGCCCGTCGCCATCATAATCGCCAACCACCGGCACGTCTCCGTTTGATCCCCATTGCGTTATCGAAACTGAGCCCGTAAAGCTGCGAACGATGTACCACTGCCCGTTCGACGGCCTGAACACGGCGGTGTCCGTTCGACCGTCACCGTCGTAATCGGCCTGTGTCGGAATGTCGTTGTTGAGGCCAAACTGATAGAGCACGACCGAGCCGTCGGAGCTGTTTATTCGATACCAGACACCAGTACTACCCCGCCAGACCGCGATGTCGAACTTACCGTCGCCGTCGTAATCCCCGACAACCGGCGTATCGCCGTTGATACCGAACTGCAGTTGGTACGGCGAACCGGAAAGTGTCGGAAGGACATACCAAGTTCCAGTGGACGGTCGATAGACAACCAGATCCGCTTTAGCGTCGCCGTCATAGTCGGCCGCCACGGGAATATCGCCATCGGTGCCAAATGGAACGATCCCGACCGAATTATCCGAACTCCGGTAGAAATACCAGACTCCGTTTGAAGGGCGAAAAACGCCGATGTCGCTGATGTTGTCGCCATCGTAATCTTCGGACGTCGGGATATCACCGTCGAGGCCAAAGCCTTGAATACGGAATGTACCGTTCGAACTATGAGCCGCGTACCAGACCCCGGTCGATGGCCGGAAGACTGAGAGATCCGTCCGGAGGTCACCGTCAAAATCAGCCGAAGCCTTGGCTCGCGTGATTCGGCTGATGCTTGTTCCAAAACAAGCATACAACTCATTATTCTCGTCTTGTCCAAATGAGATAATGTTCCCCGGCGGATCTAACAAAACCTGGAACGGAGAAGCACCCGTCCAGAGCATTATCTCTGCCGTGCAATAGTCACTGAAGACATAAGAACCAAACGGAAGCGATCCTTGCGTTCCGCGATAGACAAAACCGCCAGTCACCGAACACCTCGGACTGCCCGAGTTGTTGTAGACAAATATCGGCATCGTATAATTCGCCGGAATACAGAGCAATGGATCGAGATTTGTGCAAGATGTGCCTTCGTAAACACGCCAGCCGTAATTGGCGCCGCCCGTCAAAATGTCGACCTCTTCGAGGGCGCCCTGACCGACATCGCCGACCCAGTGTGTCCCGTTGGCGCGGTCGAATGACCATCGCCACGGATTTCGCATGCCTATAGTCCAGATCTCCTGACATGTGTTTCCGGCGGTCGTACTGCCGCCATCGCACCGCGTGGTGTTCGCACCTTGAAACGGATTACCGGGCGGTATCAGATACGGAACAGGCGAACCGGGAGCAACGTTCGGATCGATCCGCAGCATTTTTCCGAGTAGCAACGCACGATTCTGCGCACGGTTCCCGGGATCGTTCGCCGAGCCGCCGTCACCCATGCCGATGTACAAAAAGTTCTGGTCGGCCGCGGTCGCGCCGAATTCGATCATCCCGCCGTTATGATTCGAGAATGGCTGCGGGATGATCAGTAAGATCCGCTCGGAGGCGATGTTCCCCTGATTCGGATTCCCCGCCATCGTCGTATACTCCGCGATCACCGTCGCTCCGTCGCCCGCACGTGTGTAGTCGACATAGAACTTTCCGTTCGTGTCGAACTGTCGATGGACTGTCATCCCCAACAATCCGCGTTCGTCTCCCAGACCACCAATCATAGGGATTTTTGAAGAGAGATTAATAAAATCGGTTGGCGTGCGCGAGCCCGGCTGCAGCAAACGGATCAGGCCGGTCTGTTGAACGATAAAAGTCTTTCGGCTCGCACCCGGACCGTCGTCGCGATATAAGATCGGGCGGTCGAGGCCGCTCATGAATGTCTGCAGCCGGACCGTGTACGGCGCGGGCACACCTTGCGCAAACGAGCTGCAGACAAGAAAAGCGGCGGCAAGAACAAGCGCCGTGAGATTACGAAGTTTGATCATTTCTCCCCCAAGTCCTGAAAAGTCGAGCGGCATTATCTGAACATGTCACAGGTTAAGAAGCCAAAGCGGTCAGTAAAGCCGAACAAATCGGCAGTATTTTTATTGCGTGGCGTCGGCCTATCCATCGATGGCAATCCGACACGTGCGTTGAGGCCTGACCAAATTGTAGCGATTCGAGATTCCGAATTGCAACAGTTTATAGACGGTACCGCACCTTGCGTGCGCGGAGCTCTGCATCCTCGTTGTCGAGATTTTGCAGACGCATTCCCACATCAGCCGTCAATTCCAGATCCGAAACCTCGCCGCGCTGCAGGTGAAAGTAACCGGCGGCGGCAATCATCGCTGCGTTGTCGGTTGAAAGATGCTTCGACGGAAAATAAACCGGAATATTAAGTTTCTCGCCGAGCGCCCGGCAAGCCTCACGAAGCGCCCCGTTACTCGCGACACCGCCAGCGACAATCAGCGTCTTCGCACCTAGATCTTCCGCCTGACGTTCAGCCGTCTGCACAAGCGCATCCACGACCGACTGTTGAAAGCTTGCCGCCAGATCTTTTATCTCCTGGGTAGGATCCTCGGTTTCAGCCAACGGCCTAATATTATTTTCTCGGAGATATTTTGCGACGGCGGTCTTTAGTCCGCTAAAGCTAAAATCGGGACGGCCGTCGGAGATCTTCGCGCGTGTGAATTTTACTTTCTTCGGATCGCCATCGCGTGCGATCTCTTCGATCACGGGGCCGCCTGGATATTCCAATCCCATCATCTTCGCGACTTTATCGAATGCTTCACCGGCGGCGTCGTCCCTCGTCCGCGAGACGACCTTATAAAGACCCGGTTCGGGAACAAAAAATAAATTCGTGTGCCCGCCTGAGACGATCAGGGCAAGCGCCGGATATTCGACGTCAGCGTTTTCGAAGATCACCGAGAACACGTGCCCCTCAATATGATTTACGCCGATCATCGGAACGCCGAGCCCATACGCCAGCGCCTTCGCATAACATACACCGACGAGCAGAGCACCGACCAGCCCCGGCCCTTGCGTCACGGCGATCCCATCCAGATCCTTGAATGTCACACCCGCCTTCGACATCGCCTCGCCGACGATGGGCTCGATCTTCTCGAGATGTTCACGCGACGCAAGTTCCGGCACGACTCCGCCATACGGTTTATGCAGATCGATCTGCGACGCGATTATCGACGAAAGTATCTCCCTCCCGTCCCTCACGACCGCCGCCGCCGTCTCATCACACGATGTCTCAATTCCCAGCACAAGCACACATCTAATGTATGCCGCCCGCGATCCAAACCCCAAATCGGCAATCCGCAATCCGCAATCCGAATTCACAATCCAAAATCCAAAATCCAAAATCGGGAGGGGGCGGATTCACGCCAATCTGATTTAAATTTCTCAAATCCAAAATCCCAAAATCTAAAATCCAAAATCGAGTTCGTGATCAATCTACGGGGAAGGACCGAAGCATGGCCTCAACAGCTATTGCGGGAAAAAAGAACTGTGATTACCAGAAGAATATTTTCAGCACGGGGTGAACAAAAAAAAACGCCGCATTGCTGCGGCGTCAAACGTCAAAGGACTAAGTCACTAGGACAAAATTATTACATGGACCCCCTTGTTCGTTCCCCCTTGTATGCTGTAATAATCAAACCTTTTTTTACCTGTCCGCCTGACGTTCTATCTGTGCCGGCGAATCCGTGCTGCTGCCTGTCAGCGACACGAGAAACCCGCCCAAAAATAAAATCGCGGCGATCAGCACAAAGGCCCCTAGGCTGAAAAGTGCCCAGTACACGCCCCGAAAGGATTTCGCTGCATCCTCTCTGACAAGATGCTGCTCACCGCCCGTTGTAATTACCTGTTTCGACATTTAGTACTCTTCTCCCGGATGTGGCAGATTATGATTCCGCATTTGCTATCGCAATGAGCGTGCCAACACTTAAGACGCTGTATTCCGGCAGTTTGGAAGGCATTCGCGGATCAATTTGCATTGAATCAATACGAGTCCGGCGTCCGACTAAATTGCGCGTGGGTCTGCTAGATGACACAATACGCCGCTCGACGCCCGTGCCATCGGGACGACGCTGTCATGCGCATTGCCTTTGTCTGAGTCTTTCAACTATTATTTCCGCAACCATCCGGAAACGAACCATGAAAAATGCATACGTGATACTGCTCGTTTTGCTGTTGGCTCACATGAGCCTCTTTGCACAGGTGACAGACGAACTCGCATCGTATAACGAGCCGCCGTCGCGGCTGCGGGGCGTCATCGAAAAGTTCGACAAAGACCGCGGCAGCATCGACCGTTTCTATACGGCAGTGACGTCACCAAATCGCGTAAACAGATTTCGTCAGCTCTACACCGATTACGTAGGCGTCCTCGGGCGTTTGAATTATGCGTCGCTCAACTTTGACGAGCAGATCGACTATGTCCTCTTCCGGAACTATCTGGATCACGAACAAAAGGAACTCGCGCGGTTCGAAAAGCAGATCGCCGAAATGGCTCCGATCCTGCCGTTTGCCGTCACGATCAACGATCTGGAAGATAAACGGCGTCGGCTCGAGAGTATCGATCCGGCAAAGACAGCGGCCCTTTTGACCGACCTCAGCAAACAGATCGACGAAACGCAAAAAGCGCTCGAAGAAAATCGCGACAAACCCAAACGCACCGTTGCAAACCGCGCCGTAAGAACTCTGGCCGGGCTCCGCACCACTTTGCGGAACTGGTACAACTTTCACAATTCGTACGATCCGGTTTTTACGTGGTGGAACGCCGAGCCATACAAGGCGGTCGAAGATTCTCTCCAAAAGTATTCTGAGTTCGTTGTCGGAAAACTTGTCGGCATTTCCCCAACCGACAAGACGACGATCATAGGCGATCCGATCGGAAGGGACGCCCTGCTCGACGAGCTTGCCTTCGAGATGATCCCATATTCGCCCGAAGAGCTTGTCGAGATCGCGAACAAGGAATTCGCCTGGTGCGAAGCCGAGATGAAAAAAGCGTCGCGGGACATGGGGTTTGGCGACGACTGGAAAAAAGCGCTCGAGACAGTGAAGCAAAAATATGTCGAGCCCGGCAAACAGCCTGAGCTGATCCGTGCACAGGCGATGGAGGCGATCGAGTACGTCGAGAAAAACGATCTCGTCACCGTACCGCGCCTTGCTCGCGAATCGTGGCGAATGGAAATGATGTCGCCCGAGCGTCAATTGCAATCGCCGTTCTTCCTTGGCGGTGAAACGATCCTCGTGTCATACCCGACGTCGTCGATGACGCACGAGCAAAAGATGATGTCGATGCGTGGCAACAATCCGCACTTCACGCATGCGGTCACGCATCACGAGCTGATCCCCGGGCATCATCTGCAGCGTTATATGAATCAACGCTTCCGTCCGTACCGCGAACTTTTCCGCACGCCGTTCTGGGGCGAAGGTTGGGCGTTATACTGGGAATTCCAGTTATGGGACCGCGGATTCAACAAGACTCCCGAGGACCGCGTCGGTGCTCTCTTCTGGCGGATGCACCGATGTGCACGCATCATTTTTAGTTTGAGCTTTCATCTCGAGAAAATGTCGCCGCAGGAAGCTGTCGATTTCCTGGTCGAGCGTGTCGGCCACGAGCGCGACAATGCGTCTGCGGAGGTGCGTCGATCATTCGTGGGCGACTACGGACCGCTTTATCAGATCGCGTACATGATGGGCGGGCTGCAGTTCTACAATCTGCATCGCGAATTCGTCGGCGGCAAGAAGATGTCCGATCGACAGTTTCACGACGCTATTCTCAAGGAAGGCCCGATCCCGGTCGAGATGGTGCGGGCGATCCTGACAAAAGAAAAGCCGTCTAAGGATCACAAGCCGGCTTGGAGGTTTTACACACGTTGATTTAGGTCTAACCGACGACGGTCTTTCGGTCCGAGGCGATCCAGGCTCCAATCAAAACCGCAGGGATGAAAAAGAAGAATCCCACGACCGCCATCCAGAGTGGGTGAGGAATACTCATGACGTTAGATGCCCAGCCGGCGGTGAGTAGAATTCCGATCGTGATGGGTTCGGCCAGGCCGACCTGTCTCGGTTGAGCACTCGCGGCGATTCGACTTAGAAACATACCGCCGACGAGAGCCCCGCCGAGTATCAAAAACGGAAGAAGCATCTTGACGATGCCCGGAAGGAAATTGAATAAAGACGTTCCCGCTAGCAGTTGGACGAGAACCATTCCAATGAAAATAATATCGATGACCGCGACGGCAGTCCACGCTGCTGGCGATCGCGACTTGAGTAATTTGCCTGCGAGTAGTCCCGCAAGAAATGACCCGAATACATAGCCTGCGGCGAGAATCGCAAACGCTGATCTCGGCATCGATGCGACTAGGGTAGCGAGCGCTTCTTTGTCGTTGTAATCGATCGGTGACGGCGGCGCGAACAACACGCCGTTGGTCAATTGTACGAGACTAAAAATAACCACAGCGACTGCGGCGCCGGCGGTCACTGCAAGAACACTTCTGAGCATAATCGTTAATTCCATCGGGAAACTTATTGCGGGTTTATAACAGAATTCGCTGCCAGAGACAATATCCGGTTTGGCGTGAATCACTTTCGGGTGTCTGATTTCAGCAGCACTCCGCAACTCCGCAACTCCGCAACTCCGCATTCTGCGCTCCGCCATCCCAAATCCGCAATCCCAAATCCGCAGTTAGGAGGCCTTGCCATTTTCGACCCGAACGTGCATCATATTTTTTGTTAATCCTACTCTCGCGTCAGTATTTGTGATGCGCTTCGTCTTAAACGGTTTTGGATAAGCTAGAGAGCAGGTTGGTTATTAGAAAATAGAAGTCGCTCTCAGTTTTTTGAGTATCCGAAATCGGGGCTTCGCTTGGTGCACCGATTCGACGCTTCTTTTGGAAAGTCCCGACAGTCCGGGCAAATAAAGTAAACATGTCAATGAAACTTTACGTGGGAAATCTTCCCTTCAGTACGAGCAATCAGGATCTAAACGATATTTTTGGAGAGATCGGCGCGGTCGAATCATGTAACGTGATCGAAGATCGTGAAACGGGCCGTTCGCGCGGTTTTGGTTTTGTCGAAATGGCAAACAAAGAAGATGGCGAACGTGCTATTGCTGAACTTAACGGTAAGGAAATCGACGGCCGTGAGTTGAAGGTCAACGAAGCCAAGCCGCAGGAAAGCCGCGGTGGCGGCGGACGTGGTGGTTACGGTGGCGGTGGCGGTGGCGGTGGCCGCGATCGCGGACGCGGCGGGTACGACGGTGGTGGTGGTGGTGGTGGCGGCTACGGCGGCAATCGCTGGTAGTTCGTTAACTAGATAAAGATCTAAACGCGGAGACCGCGGAGATCGCAGAGGGAATCTTTTTACCTTGCGATCTCTGCGGTCTCCGCGTTTTAAGCAACACTCTCAGCTAAGACTTCAAATCTCACCCAGAAAACTCTTCCCCGCTTTCAGATTCACACCAAAATTCTCGGCGATCGTTTGGCCGATGTCGGCGAGACTATCTCGAGTCCCAAGATTTACTCCGACCTGCGCCGCCTTTCCGTAAACCAGAAGCAGAGCGTATTCGCGAGTATGGTCGCTCCCTTCTTTGGTCGGGTCATTTCCATGATCGGCCGTCATTACCAAAAGATCGTCTTCCTCCATCGCATCCATTATCTCCGGCAGACGAATATCGAAACGCTCAAGAGCCGCCGCGTAGCCCTCAGTGTCGCGGCGGTGACCGTACAACATGTCGAAGTCAACAAGGTTTGAAAAAATAAGTCCCGTCGTGTCGTCGCCGAACGCCCGGATCGTTTGATCGATGGTCTGCTCGTTGTTCTTCGCGGTGATATCTTCGGTCACGCCGACGCCGTCATAGATCGATGCGATCTTGCCGATACAAACCACATCGAGCCCCTCGCTTTTTAATAGCGGCAGCAAGTTCCCGATCGGTGGCGGCACTGCGTAATCGTGACGATTTTCGGTTCGCGTAAAATCGTCCGCCACGGTACCGAGAAAGGGCCGCGCGATGACTCGGCCGACCTTGTGCTCCCCATCCAGGAGCCTTCGCGCGATCTGACAGATCTCGTACAAACGTTCGAGCGGGATGATCTCTTCGTGGGCGGCGATTTGAAATACTGAGTCCGCCGAGGTGTAGACTATCGGCTTGCCCGTTCGGACATGCTCTTCACCGAGCTGCTTGATGATCTCCGTTCCCGAGGCTGGTATGTTTCCAAGGATACCCGGAACCTTTGCCTGCTCGACGAATGCCTCGACAACCGTCGGCGGAAAACCATCCGGATAAGTGGGGAATGCTTTTTCCAAAATGATCCCCGCCATCTCCCAATGCCCGGTCGTCGTATCTTTTCCATTCGATTTCAAGGCGCATTTGCCAAACGAGCCAGTAGGACGTTCGACTGCCGGTAAATTGGAGAGCGCCCGAATATTCCCAAGCCCCAGTCGCTGCAAATTTGGCAGATCAACCTTTCTGCTTTTCAAGACATTTCCGAGGGTATCGGCACCCGCGTCGCCCCATTCGGCCGCATCAGGCATCTCACCGATACCGGCCGAGTCGAGAACCATCAAACAGATCCGCTTGAATTTTCTTTTCATGATTGGACAAAAACTATTCGATGCCGGATTCCGGCGTCCCCGTTTCCGCAGATTTCACCGGACGCATCCGACACAGAGTCTGATCAATTGTACGATTAATTCGCCGGGGCCGTGTAGCCCTCTCTCGCCCTGACTTCCGCACCGGCTGTGAGGCCGCGAATCTCGACGCGAATCTTTCGATAGCTTCCGTCGCGTTTTCCGTTCGAGGAATAATAGCCGAGGCTGTACTTTGTGCCGATCTCAGCCGCGACGTTTCTAAACGCATTTCGCGCGTCGGTGAGGTCGCCCGCGACGAACATTTTGCCGCCCGATTTCCTCGCCATAGAGTTCATTTCGGAAGCCGCGATCTCGTAAAGTTTCTTGCTTATAGCGAGGCGTTCGAAATCACCGAGCTGACAGAAGTTTGTCGTCTGCTCTACGTTGGATCTGGAACCAAAGCTCCGATAGTATCGCCTGATCTGCGCCGCCGAAAAACGCGTTGCCCCTTCGCAAGGGCCGAGCAATCCTTCTTCAAAGAACGGCCGCGTATCAACTTGAATGAAATAGCAGATTATGCCGGCTTGTTCGAGGCCTTCGCGAGCTTCGTCAAAACCCGAGACACTCGTCGAATCCACGCCGTCGGTCAGGGCGACCATGGCCCGTCTTCCGCGGAATTCCTCTTTCGGTGCCGCGGCGAAAACCTTGTCCACGATCTGAACTAGGCCATCGTAATAAGGCGTGCCGTTGCTGGTGGATACCCGTTCGAGGGCCGACCGCAACGACGCTCTGTTATCGGTTAGTTCGATAACCAGATCCGCAGCAGATGCTTTTCGATCGCCGTCAACGGACGTCTTGAATGCAATTATCGAAACCCTATCGCCGGGCCGCAGCGAATCGATAAAACTCTGCGCCGCCCGTTTGATCAGCTGGAGATCGGATCGAGTTGATCCGGAAGTATCGAGCAAGAGTGCGACCTCGAACGGAGCGCTAGTCGCAGCAAAATCAGCCACCTCCTGAGTTTTGCCGTCTTCGTAAACAATAAAGTTGCTTTGCTTCAAGTTTAGAACCGGCTTCCCGCTTCGATCGGTAACGACAACCGGAACTTCGACAAGCTCTGTCTCGACACGAACGACTTCGTCTTCTTCGCTCTTCGATGGTGGCTTGTTCTGTCCGGACGCCTCCGTCCAAAAACTCGACGCCAATAATAACAGCAGACATAGAGTTCGCGACTTCATAAAATATCCCCGCGTTTTTCTGGATTATCGTCGAGTTTACCAAAAATCGTCCGGGGACGCTAAAACTTTTCCAGCCGGCGTTTCGCATCCGCTATTTACGTTATGCAAACCTGTGTTTTGTGATAATCTGTTGCTACCAAATTAGAAGATAAACCTAGGATTTCTTCGCACTTTTGCGCATTTCGCGGACGCTCTGCACTCTTCACCATTCCGGCAGATGGGGACGCTTCATTACTTAGGAGACGATATGAAAAAAATTCAAAAGCTATGGTGCTTCACCGCACTCGCTGCGGTCACCACCTTTTTCCTCGCGGGATTTCACGACGCAACAGTTTCCGCGAACAACACACCACAGGCGCTTCCCTTCTCACAGAACTGGACGACCAACCTGATCACGACGAATGATGATTGGTCGCCTGTGCCCGGCATTGTCGGATTTCTTGGAGATTACACCGCGGCCTCGCCGACTGGTGTTGACCCTCGTACCCTGCTTGATCCGTTCACGACCGTAGCTGTGGATGTCATCGCGAATCAAACGAACCCAGATACGCTTTCCAATGGCGGAGTGGCTGAATTCGACGGTATCGCGAATCCGTCGGTCGCGCTCAACGGATCCGGAACCGCTGATGCCCCGTTTATCGTTTTATATCTCAACACGACCGGCCAAAATAACATTCGTGTAAGATACAACGCCCGGGACCTCGACGCCTCCGTGGACAACGCCGTGCAGCAGATCAACACACAGTTCCGGGTAGGCGGCGCAGGGGATTTCTCGAATGTTCCGGGCGGATACATTGCGGATGCAACAACTGGTCCGTCACAGGCAACCCTTGTCACACCTGTTGACGTAACTCTGCCCGCGGCTGCAAACAATCAGTCGCTTGTCGAAGTCCGCATCTTAACGACAAATGCGGTGGGCAGCGACGAGTGGGTTGGCATTGATGATATTCAGGTAACAAACGATGGTACCGCCGTGATAAACCGTGCAAATGCTGACTTCAACGGCGATGGTAAAACGGATTACGTCATTACGCGTGACACAAACACCCCGCTCGCTGAGAAGGGTTCTGTCAGGTCTCCAGAAGGCTTGTCACAGAAATACTGGTACATCAACACTAATGGAACTGACAACTACTCGGTTGCCGCTTGGGGATTGCAGAATGATGACTCAATTCCCGAAGATTTTGACGGTGACGGCAAGGACGATATCGCTGTTTGGCGAAGCGGTACACCGGCTCGCTTCTATATTTTGCAAAGCGGAACAGGAACCGTAAAAATCGATACCTTTGGACAGAGCGATGACCAGGCCGGTGTCGTCGGTGATTATGACGGCGATGGCAAAGCCGATCCCGCGGTATTCCGATGTCCAACGACTACGCCAGGCCAGTGTTTCTTTTTCTATCGCGGCAGCTTGAACAATCCCGGCGGAAATATTACGTACGGGCCGTGGGGATTCGGAACAACCTCAACCATTTTCCCAAATCCCGGTGACTTTGACGGTGATGGAAAATTCGACTTCTGTATTCGTCGTGATGGAGGCGGCGGGGCGGGTCAATTCATTCTCAGGCGATCGACGGATGGCGGGGTCGAGTACATCAACTGGGGCTTGACGACGGACGCAATCATACCGGGCGACTGGGACGGGGACCTCAAATCGGACTTTGGGGTCGTACGATTCGTCGGCAATCAGGCACACTGGTACATTCTCGAACGGGACGGCGGCGGTACCGGCGCTCAGCCGATCATATTCGGCGACCCGACTCAGGACTTCGGGGCGTGGGGCGACTATGACGGTGACGGCCGGCAGGATATTGCTGTTTGGCGGCCTAATGCTGATCCGACGATGAACTACTTTTTTGTCAGGCTTTCGTCCAGCGGCGCCTTTTTAGTGAAAGAATGGGGTCGAATGGGAGATGAGCCGGTTGCCGAGTGGAACGCATTTGGGGGGATGATGCGGTCCGCTCCGGCGCGCTAAGCTTGGCTGACTTAAATTGCTCGCTAGTCTCGTGGACTGAATGATGCCCAGATGCATTGCTCCGCGCGTTTAGCGGGCATTTTACTGCCGTGGAATTTAAGCAAAACCATCCTGAGCCTCGGTCCCAGCGGAAAACCCCGCCTCGATCCAAGCCGTCGTCCCGCCCGCGACGTTGCATACATGCTGAAATCCGGCGTTTTCGAGCAGGCTCGTTGCGAGGCTCGAACGGAATCCAGTCTGGCAGATGACGTAGGTCGGCTTCGACGGGTCAAGCTGGTGGATCGTGTCCGTTAATGAGTTGAGCGGAAGGTTGACGGCTCCGCGGGCATGACCGCCGCCGTATTCGCCAGGCTGCCTGACGTCGACGAACTGCAAGCCTTTTTCGTTTTGTGTTCTTTCGTTCACACCGACTACGTTCACCTGTTCGATCGTGTTTATGTCGCCTTCATAATCTTTCGTCAGAATATATCCCGACCTCGTTTCCAGACCGACACGAGCAAGCCTCATAAACGCCTCATCGACCTGTTCTTGAGTTTCGGCGGCGATCGCGAGCGGCGTTCCCACTGTAATAAACGTTCCGGCCCACGTCGCAAACTTTCCGGACAAGCCAATGTTAATGGCATTAGGGATATGCCCGGTACCGAATTCGGCGGCTGTGCGAACATCGAGAACTATTCCATCGAAGTCGGCGATCTCTTCCGATGACAGTGCCGCAGGCGACGGTAGGTCGTCCAAGCTTGCCGGCCCGGCCAGATTGCGTTCCGCGCTCTTTGGAAAGTAGGCGGGCACCTGCGGCTGATCCGAAGCTACGATCTTAACAAACTCATCCTTGCTCATCGGGCGAAGAGCATAATTTGTTTCCCGCTGAATCCCCAATGTGGACCATGTCTCGCTCGACAGCGATTTACCACAGAGCGATCCCGCGCCATGGGCCGGATAGATCTCTGTATCGTCCGGGTACTTCATGATCTTTTCGCGAAGACTGTCATACAGCATGGCCGCCATGTCCTCGGACGTAAAACCTTTCGAACCGATCAGGTCCGGACGGCCGACATCGCCGCAAAAAAGAGTGTCGCCGGTGAACATCTTTAACGGCGCGTCCTTCAACTCTGTGTCTTGCGCGACGATGGTGATGCTTTCCGGCGTGTGTCCCGGAGTTTCGCGAAATGTCAGCTTTACGCGTCCGACTTCAAGCTCATCGCCATCGGAAACCTTCCGCGTCGGGAACTCGGTCGCCGCACGGACACCGTAAACGATCTGCGCTCCCGTCTTTCCGGCAAGCTCGATGTGCCCGCTAACGAAATCGGCATGCGAGTGCGTTTCGATCACGTATTTTATCGTCTGCCCGTTGGCACTCGCCTCGTCAATGTACTGCTGCACATCGCGCTGCGGATCGATGACCACAGCCTGATCCGCCGAGCCAATGTAGTACGACGCGTGTGCGAGGCATCCAAGATAGAATTGTTTAAAGTTCATACTGCCCTCCGGTTCCAAGGCATCTTCGACAAGAGAATTCCCATACCGCACCAGTCGATCGTGGCGGTGAATGCCAGTCCGAATCCGATGAATGCCGGAACGGCAATAAAGTACGGATGCACGAAGATCAAGAGCAGCACGCCGACGAAAACGATAAGCCCGGCGGTAAAACGAACCTGTCGTTCAAGCGACCAAGGCGCTTTTTCATCACGATCGAACGGAAGATTCGACTTTTTCCATGCCTCAAACCCACCGGTTACGTTTAGAACGTTTTCAAATCCGAGCGACTCAAGGTGCTTTGTCGCCTCAGCCGATCGCCGCCCCGTGCGGCAAATCAGATGGACCTCGCTAGACCGGTCGATCTCGTTCGATCTGGATGTGATCTGAGCTAACGGAATCAATCGCGAACCTGTTATGCGGCCGCCGGCAAATTCGGGCCAATCGCGGACGTCGATCAAAGTTACGCCTCCATGAACCATTTTTTCATTCAGTGCGGCAACGGTACATTCCTTCATTATTTCACCTCGCGTATGCAGCTAAAATACAACGAACCATTCGCTCATACAAGCACAAACGCCCTGCCGAAATTGATCCGGCAAGGCGTTTAGTAAAAAAACTTTTCTAGCTTATACGTATTTTCCTACAACTTTTGAGATCGCATCTCGCGATACGGCACCGACGATGCGTTCCTGTTCCTGCCCACCCTTAAAAAGGATCAGGGTCGGAATTCCGCGAATGCCGTAACGCTGCGGGACGTTCATGTTCTCATCGACATTCATCTT
>JBDTWZ010000041.1:0-19818 GCA_040006435.1 Acidobacteriota bacterium | reverse complement strand
TGATCTATCTCGTAGGTTCCGGTCATGACCTGGCCTTTCGTCACTGCATTCTCGAGAGTGGATTTAGCTTTAGTAGAGATGTCCTCGAGAGACCTCGGCTCGGCGGCGTACAAAAAAATGACGAACGCGCTGTAGAGCAACGTCGCCAAAAGCCCAAGAATCTGGATATACTTTTCGTTCATTGTTATAATCAGGGCGTCCTGTAAAGCATACACTTTTCAACTTCGGCAATTCCATGAGAGAGTTCGTGTTCATAGTGCTCGGTCTGCTCATCTTTCCATTGCATGCCAGCGCACAGAGCGATTGGAAGGGTTCGTACCGCTTTGACGAGGACGGCGGAAAGAACGCGGGCGGCGCCGCGATCGTGATCTCACACGAGCTCACCATTTTTGACAGCGGCGAAGGCCTTGCAGCAAGGTTCCAGAGCAACGGTTATCAAACCTCGACCGACCTGGTTTGCACCGTGCGGAGTGAAGGCTCGAAGATAATGCTCTTCTTTCAAAGTTATGGTGAGGACAATATGTTCGAACCGTACACCCCGGGCGATCTTCTCTTTACGCTTGAACACAAAGTTGAGAAGGGGAAGCCCGGGATCCTCACGTACTGGGGAAAGTTCACGCCCGTGATCGCGAGAAACTCGAAGTCCGGAAAAGTCTATTTTGAGAAACCGTTCGAAAAACAATAATCCATGAAAATCAGATTCGTCATTACGATCCTTTTCGCTGCGATGTGTGTCTCCGTTAGCGGCCAGAAGTTTTCGGCCGATCTCGTTATCGTGAATGCGAACATCCACACGATGAACGCTTCGCAAAAAGATGCGCGGTCGATGGCGGTCCTGGGCAACAAGATCATCGCCGTCGGAAGCGACGCGGACACGAAAGCGCTGATCGGTCCCAAGACACGCGTCATCGACGCTAAAGGCAAACTGGTCGTTCCGGGATTCAACGACGCACATGTGCATTTTCTCGAGGGCGGATTTCAGCTTTCTTCGGTAGATCTTCGTTCGGCGCAGACTCCGCAGGAGTTCGTCGATCGGATAAAGAGTTTTGCAGCAAAGCTTCCAAAGGGT
Organism: Acidobacteriota bacterium; assembly: GCA_040006435.1. Classification (GTDB taxonomy): domain Bacteria; phylum Acidobacteriota; class Blastocatellia; order Pyrinomonadales; family Pyrinomonadaceae; genus OLB17. Next base: position 18,749 of record JBDTWZ010000041.1, on the reverse strand, counting down.
CGCTGGATCCTCGGTGGTAAATGGGACCATGAAAATTGGACACCAAATAATCTACCGACCGCCGCGATGATCGACGCGGTGACACCGGACAATCCAGTTTTCATCGACCGGCTCGACGGCCACATGGCGCTCGCAAATACGCTAGCGATGAACCTCGCGAAGGTCGAAAAGAACGTGAAGGATGTCGACGGGGGTGAGATTGTCCGAGATGCGAGCGGCAACCCGACCGGTGTTTTCAAAGACGCGGCCATGAGCTACATCGACCGCTCTATCCCGGCCTTCTCGTTCGAAGAAAAGCTCGAGGGAGCGCAGGCCGCGACCGATCATGCCGCGAGCCTTGGCATAACAAGCGTCCAGGATATGTCCGCCGGTGTCGACGTCGGCGTGTATCAGGAACTGATGCGGCAGGGAAAATTGAAGACGCGGGTCTACGCATGTTCGCCGCTTTCGGATTTCAAGCGCTGGCATAATGCCGGTGTCCGTTATGCATTCGGCGACGCGATGCTCCGTGTCGGGTGCCTGAAGGGTTATGCCGACGGAAGCCTGGGTTCAACAACTGCCTGGTTCTTTGATCCTTATCTCGACGCTCCGGGCTCGACCGGTCTTGCGTCGGATGAAATTCCGAAAATGGCTGAGATGATCGCGGCGGCCGACAAGGCCGGTTTGCAGGTCAACATCCACGCCATCGGCGATCGGGCAAATGCGACCGTCCTCGACGATTTTGCGAAAGCGGAGCAGGCGAATGGCTCGCGCGATCGGCGCTTTCGGATCGAGCACGCACAGCATCTTCGGCAAGAGGATATCAAACGGTTCGGCTCGCTGAAGGTAGTTGCTTCGATGCAGCCGTTCCACATCATCGATGACGGCCGATGGGCGTGGAAACGTCTTGACGAGAAACGTTTGAAAGGAACTTACGCGTTTCGTACGCTTCTCGATTCGGGGGCGGTTCTCGCGTTCGGTTCTGATTCGCCGGTCGCTCCGCTCAATCCGCTGTTGGGTATTTATGCGGCGGTCACGCGCCGAACGCTCGACGACAAAAATCCGAACGGTTGGATACCCGAGCAAAAGATCTCAGTCGAAGAAACCGTGCGGGCCTTTACCTGCGGATCCGCTTACGCCGAGTTCCAGGAAAATGTAAAGGGCACGCTTGAGGCGGGAAAACTCGCCGACTTTGTCATTATTTCCGACGACATCTTTACGATCGACCCGGTTAAGATCAGGGACGTAAAGGTCCTGCTCACGGTTGTCGACGGTCGTGTCGTCTACGAGTCCAAGTAATAGGAAGCGGCAGGGTGAGGTCCATGAAATATCTTTTCTTGCCGCTCTCGGTCGTTTTGCTTAGCTTTTTCGGCTCCGCTCAGACAAGGCCGGCCGATCTTGTCGTTATCAACGCAAAGGTGCGTACGATGACGGCCGCGACTTCCGTGGCCGAAGGCTTTGCCGTTTCCGGAAACCGGATCACCGCGGTTGGAACAACCAAACTCATCAAGACATTTATCGGTCCATCGACACGCGTCATCGACGCAGGCGGCCGTTTAGTTCTGCCCGGCTTTAACGACGCGCACGTCCATTTTACGGCGATCGGAAATACGTTTTCATCGATCGATCTCGGCGATGTGAAAAGCTCGGCGGAGATGACGGCTCGGATCGCTCGATATGTGAGCTTTCTGCCTAAAGGGCGTTGGATCCTGGGCGGACACTTTAATAACGAGAAGTGGGAATTGCCGGACCGCAAATCGATCGACGCGATAATACCGGACAATCCGGTTTTCCTTTATCGCAGGGGCGCCGCGGAAGCTTTTGCGAACAGCCGGGCTTTTAGCCGGGCGAACCTGAAAGACAACGCTCCAGATGTGGATCGAAATACGGCCGGGGAAGCCACCTGCATCGTCCGCGGCAATGCGCTACAAAAGATCGCGTCGGCCGTCCCGAAAAATCACATAAGCAACTGGCCTGAGATCGCCGAGACGGCAACGAACTACGCCGCGTCGCTCGGCGTGACAAGTGTGCAGGATATGCATTCGGACGACAGCCGTGAGATCTACCGCGAACTGCAGCGGCAGGGAAAATTGAAGACCCGTGTATACGACTGTCTTCCTCTTCGGGACTGGAACAAATTGAAAGCCTCGCGCTTGCCGTCGACCGCCGATGCAATGGTGACCGACGGGTGTCTGAAGAGTTTTTCGGACGGCGACGAAGAATCGAAAGCCGGTCTGTTGCGCGAGGTCGTGGCAGCAGACAAGGCCGGTCTCCAGATCATGATCCACGCTGTCGGCCGATCGGCGAACAAGATCGTCCTCGACGTTTTTGCCGAGACCGCGAAGACGAACGGCGAACGTGATCGCCGATTTCGGGTCGAACACGCGCACATCGCTGCCGAATCTGACCTTCCGCGCTTCAGGCAACTGGGCGTGATAGCATCGATGCAGCCTTTTCTTTTTGAGGGCAGTCAGGGCAGCCGATATAGTAGGTTACTCCAACAGAGAGCCTTCGTTGCGTTCGGTTCCGATGCCTCGATGGTCGATTTCAATCCGCTCCTGGGAATCCACGCTGCGATTACGTCCGACGAACCGATCTCCGTCTATGGGGCCGTTCAAGCGTACACGGTCGGTTCGGCATACGCCGAGTTTCAGGAAAAGCAGAAGGGAACAATAGAGGCGGGCAGACTGGCAGATTTCATAATTTTGTCGGATGATATTTTTACTATCGACCGCGAGAAGGTTCGGAACGCGAAAGTCGTTCTCACAGCCGTTGACGGAAGAATTGTTTATGAAGCAAATTAGGTTTACCCATATGAAGAAGACTTTTCTTATCCTTGGATGCGTTTTTACGCTCTCGGTTCTGACATTTGCGCAGGAAGTGACGCAAGCCAAAGGCGAACGTGCCGGCACAAACGAACAGAACGCCCCGGTTGAACTAAAGCACGGCGCGGTGATCACTCGCGGAGCAGCGCTTGCGAAGGGAATGAAGCGGGCCTCGCTGGAAAAGGTTCTAACCAACCCGTCAAAATTCGCTGGCAAAACCGTCGCCGTCGAGGGCGTAATTGTCCGGTCGTGCAAAATGGAAGGCTGTTGGATGGAGATGGCGGCGAAAGAGGGCGGCAAGTCTGTTCGCGTCACGTTCGGCGACCATGCGTTCTTCATCCCTCTCAATTCGGCGGGAATGAAGGTTAAGGCTCAAGGCGTTTTCAAAACAAAAGTCCTGTCTAAAGAAAAGGTCGATCACCTTATCAACGAAGACGGTGCCAAATTTGAGAACCGGAACGAGGATGGGACCGTGACCGAAGTGTCATTCGACGCGACCGGTGTCGAACTCACCAGGGCAAGCTAGCTACGCTACGCTAAAAAATGCCCGCGAGACTCTATGGTTTCGCGGGCACTACTATTTGTCGGCTGGACGAACGAGCCTTAGAATCTCAACTTTATCGAGAGTTGCAGCTGTCGCGGATCTCCGATCCCCTGCCTCAGAAACCCATCGAAGTTGAACAAGCTTGGTGCCATTTGCGAGTTCTGATTCCCGGCGCCGGAGAGCGAGTTAATAAAGTTGTCGTTGTTGAAGGTATTGAACATCTCGATCTGCGGGATCAGCTCGACCGTCTCGGTAAGACTGATCGGGCGAGAGAGCCGCCAATCGAATGAAAAATACTTATTATCTTTCCGCAGCGTATTTCGGTTATCAGCGGTGCGAACGGAAGGTGTCGCCGGCTGTCCCGATCTCGCCTGAACACGCGGCGTGAATTCGAACTTCCAGGGCAGCTCCATGTGGCCGAAGAAATTGAACTTGTGGCGGATGTCCCGGTCGGCTAAAGAGTAATCGCTACCTGGGTTATTGATATTGAACGATCGGTCGGTAAACGGATCGCGTTCGTTAGAGTCGTCGTCTTTGTCCTTCGACAAAACATAATTGGCCTCTAGTTGAAACCTGTTAGTGAACCGCTTTCTAATGCCGGCCGTAAAACCCTGATAGTTAGACCGCCCGATCGAGCTTGTGACGAACACCTCACCGAGGTAGTCACCGAAGATTGGAAAGCCGGCCGCGTCGAGTTTGCGATTTACGTTCACAAAACGGGTCAGGTGCCGGCCTCTGGAAGCGGTAAAGTCGAAATACAACGCCCAGTCGGGCGCCACTTGCTGCTCGAATCCGACATTGAATGTGGCGATGTCCGGATTTTGGTAGTCTCGATCAAAGACCCGGACACCGCTGAAGCATGGGAACGGATTAGTGAACGGGCCGGGGAGGCTAAAATTGCGAATCGTCGAGCAAGAGCCCGCCGTCGGCGTCACGAGATTAGGCCAGACCGGTCGAATGCCCGGATTTGCGAAGAGTCCGCCGGCGATGGTCTGCTGCTGCACGCCATTCGTCGTGATCGACCCTACTTGTGAAAGCATATTCTGCCGGGCGTTGTAGATACCAAAGCTCGCGCGCAAAACCGAACGGCCCTTTCTGCTTATATCCCACGCGAAACCGACGCGCGGTTGAAACATTTTCAGATCGCTCGGCAGCGTGCCGTCGGAAGGGAACAATGGATTGTTCAGAAATCTTCCGTACGCCGTGTCCGCCGGGGCTATCACAGGGTCGGGAAATATCTGGGCTTCCCACCGCAGTCCGAAATTCAAGGTAAAATTCGGCCGTATCTGCCATTTATCCTGAGCGAAAAGAGCAAAATCCTCGTTAGTGATCTTAGATGCTCCCGCAGCATCAGTTGCCAATCCGGTCCGACCGGCACCCTGCAAGTATAGGAGTAAGGGGGTGACTCCAGTTCCGCCGCCTGTGCAGGTTTGATTAAAGGGTGCAAATGCAGTGATCCATGTGCCGTTGGGGCAAATCATGGCGTTTGGCCCAAAACCGTTTGCCGCTGCTGTCGAAGCGTAACGGATAAAACCATTAACGCTGTCGAAGATATATCTTCCGGTGAAGAAACCCCGGAACACCTGATCGTTGAGACTATGTATCCACTCGCCGCCGAACTTGAGAGTATGCGAGCCCGAAACTACGGACAGGTTGTTACGCACCTGAGTCCGCCAGAATACTTCGTCGATTCCGGGCTGTATGAAGAACGGATTGCCGAAACGAAATGTCGTGCCGAAGCCCATTGCCGTATCGGCGGGAACATTCGAATTGACCGCCGACCGCGGACGATCCTCGCGCGAGTATGTGAAATGGCCTTCGTTGACCATGGTCGGAGAGATCGTCGTATAGAGATTGAAATTTGCGACGTTGATCTTCGAGGGCCCCTCGGTGCCGTTTGCCGAAGCGCCATACGTGGGGACGTCAAAAGTCTGGTTCGTATTCTTTGAGAAATCGAAATTGTACGAGGCACTGAGCTTGTTGCTGTTGTTTAGATCTACGTCGACTTTTCCAAGAAACGCGGTGTTTCGGACCGCCCGGTCGATCGGCGTCCCTTCTTCCTGGGAGCGCGACGCTCGGAAAAAATTGAGCAGCGCCAGCCGCTGACAGTCGGGATTGGCGATGATTAGGGCCTCGTTCGAGCCGATCGTCGGATTCGCCGCGGAACACGCGGTGGTCCCGACCTGCTCACTGAGATTACCGCGCGTCAGGTTTTCGCGAATGGATTCCAGTGCGAAGAAAAAGAATGCCTTGTTCTTGACGATCGGGCCGCCGATCGTGCCTCCAAACTGCTCGCGGTGAAACCCGTCCAGAGATTTTCCATCTGAGGTGTTGGACGAAAGCGCTTTGTTTCGCAGGTTGAAAAACAGGCTGCCGTGAACCTCATTGGTGCCCGATTTAGTGATGACATTAATAATGCCGCCGGCTGTGCGCCCGTATTCGGCTCCGGCTCCCGTCGCGATCACCTGAAACTCCTTAACGGCATCGAGGGCGATATCGATCGCCGCGCGTTGTCCACCGGCTTGTTCGCCAAAGAATCCGTTGTTGTAATCTCCGCCGTCCAGACTGACGTTATTGAAGATCCCGCGTTGCCCCGCGAAGTTGATCTCGTCACCGTCCGGGCCCTGCGTGATACTTACGCCGGGAGTCAGGGTCAAGAGATCTTCGAATTTTCTTCCGAGGATGGGCGTGTTGCTGATGGCCGCTTCGTTTAGCGTTGTGCTGGACTCTGTCTTTGCGGTGTCGACAGTCGGCGTCGATGTGATGGTCACTTCGCCCGCGACACCTGAAACCCTCAACGTAAGATCCAATGACAAACGACGCCCGACTGTCAACTCGACATTTTCCTGGTTTAGTTTTGCGAAACCAGATTTTGTTACGGAGACAACATAACGTCCGGGTGGCATCGCGAGGAGAGTGAATCGGCCTTCGGAATCAGTTGTAAAGGTCCGACTGAAGTTCGTACCGACATTCCTTGCCTCGACGGTGGCTCCCGGTACGACGGCGCCTTGTTCATCCGAAACGGTACCCTGGATCGTTCCCGACGTAATGTCCTGTGCAAAAGCACCGACCGCAAACAAGAGCAAAAACGAAAACAAACGCACGATCCGGAAACAACAGATCATTCGTCTTGCAGGTTCACAACTCAACATTTTTTATTCTCCTTATCCTCGGGTCTTGGAAACACGACAAGCTCGCAGCTTACCGCAAAACTTTCAGGCGAGGTTGAAAGCGAAAATGGAATTAGACGTTAGTGGCTCGGTTATCGTTTTTCAAAAGCGTCTAACATTCAGGCCACCAAACCGGGAACGCCGTACTCTCCGAAAATCGATACAAACACTTGAAGCTTGCGCATTATAGTCACCGAAACGAAACTAATTCAAACCGGCGAACTAATTCTTCGGTGTTGCGCCGCGGGTACAACTCGATACGCGAGCTATGTTAATCTTGTCCACGCCCGCTTTGTTCCAACCATTATTGCGCCCGAAGAATCCATGCTATGGAAAATCGCAGTTAAATGGGGATTTTGGGAGCGCCTTTGGGATTTGGAGTGACGCGCAATTTCGGACTTTCGGCACCCGCGATGGGCGGCTGGAACCTTGAACCGACACGGGGATTGCTATTATCCGGGAGCATTGTTCCCAATATTCTCTTTCTCGGCTTAGTGGTTGGCATTGAGCATTTAGAAGAGAAGGTCCCGAACTCACTGCTGTGGCAGTTCTGAAATTTAGCCAGTGAAACCTTTTAAGATCAGAAACATAGATATTGACCCGCCGTTGATCCTGTCGCCGATGGCGGGCGTCACCGATTACACTTTCCGCCGTTTGATAAAGAGGAGGGGTGGTGTAGGTCTGGTCGTGTCGGAGTTTATATCGGTAGAAGGTTTGACGCGGGGCAATCCGAAATCGAAGCGTCAGATGCGGTTCGATGACGAGGAACGGCCATACGCAGTTCAAATATTTGGCGGCCGGCCGGAGCGAATGGTACTGGGAGCTCAGATGGCCGAAGAGGTCGGAGCGGATATTTTGGATGTAAACTGCGGCTGTCCTGCTCCTAAGGTTGTAAGAAACGGCGGCGGCTCGGGGCTTCTGAAAGACATGCCGCGGCTCGAAACGATACTTAGTGAGATCAAGAAGGCGATCAGCATTCCACTTACACTAAAGCTGCGAACCGGTTTTTCCGAATCGACAATAAATGTGGTCGAAGTTGCGAAGATGGCGGAACAATGCGGTGTCGAGCACATCCAGGTTCACGGACGCACTCGGGATCAAGGCTACAAAGGCCTTGCGAACTGGGACCTCATCAAACAGGTCAAACAAGCCGTGTCGATTCCGGTTTCGGGTAACGGCGATGTTACGACGATCGAGTATGGCCTCGAGCGTTGGCAAGAGGCGGGGACGGACGGCATACTAATCGGCCGCGGAGCGATGCAAAATCCCTGGATATTTCGACAGTTCGCGGATGCGATCGCCGGACGTGAGATCTATCAGCCGAATCTCGAAGAAAAGAAGAGAGTCCTCCTCGAGTTCTTCGGCATGTGCCGCGAAGAGATGCCTGAGATCGTCGCGCTGGGCAAGATGAAGCAGCTCGCCGGGCAGTTTACGAAAGGGCTGGTCGGCGGTGCGCAGTTTCGCCAAACGCTTTACCATTCGCATTCAGCGGACGAGATCCTCGACAACATTACTACCTACTTCAACGAGCTCGAGGTTAGCGATCACTTTGGTGACGGGCTGGTCGAGGCCGACGAGTTGGTCATAGGCGGGTGTGATACTTTCAGTCAGCCGCCAAATACAGCGACTCGGTTGGTGCAGTCGCGCGGATGACTTTTTTCTAAATATGGAGACAGTTATGAACGGTTTTATCAGAACGCTTACCGGCATTTTTGTATTTGCATTTTTTGCGACCTCCTCCACTCCGGCGCAAAAGATGACATCTGAGGAGTTGGTCGCGAAGCATCTCGATTCGATCGGCACTGCCGAAGTTCGGACCGCGGTCAAGTCGCAGATAATCGTTGGAGATGCTGTCGTGACGTTCGTATCACAAAAGAATTTGAATGCCGTGGGGCGCGTCGTGATGGCGTCAGCGGGCGAGAAAAACTTTTTTGGACTGAGTCTGAACGCTCTCGATTACCCCAGGGAGCAATTTGTCTTTGACGGATCGAGGTCGAAGATTGCACCCGTCCTTGACGGGCAGCGTTCTTACTTGGGAAGCTTCGTCGGCTCCAGCGAAATAGTCATCCGGGGCAGTTTGCTCGGAGGGACGCTTGCCTCTTCGTGGGTCCTAAAGGATCTGGTGAATAAAAAGGCGAAGCTGTCGTTTGAGGGAACGAAAAAGATTGACGGAGAAGAATATTACGCGCTCGGATATTCGTCGAAGGGCGGAAGTGACTTCGCCATCACTCTTTATTTTGAGAAAAATACGTTTCGTCACGCCCGGACCGAGTACAAACGCACGGCATCGGCCGGAATTGGCACGCGGCCCGAGCAGTCGAGTGGTTTCCAGGAGACGAGACTAAAAGTAACCGAGGTATTCAGCGACTTTCGTGTTGAAAATGGCCTTACACTGCCGCACACCTACAAGCTCACCTACTCGGAGATCGGACAGCGTGGCACGCGTGAAGTCGAATGGGCGTACACCTTGAACGAGTTCGCGTTTAATCAACCAATGGATGAAAAGACGTTCGAGGTCCAGGCAAAATGATGAAAGCTTTACTTTGTGCGAGGGTCTGCTCGATCAGTATTTTCTTATTCGTCTCCGTAGCTGCGGCGTGGGGACAGGCACCCGCCTCCAAAAAACCTGAACAGGAAAAACCTTTGACTAGCGCTGCTTCCGCTTCGCCCGCTTATGCGGAGTTGCTGCTCAGAAAAACCGAGCTGCGATCCGAGCTGGAATCTCTCATCCTCGAATACACCGAAGAGTTCCCGAAGGTAAAGGAATTTCGTTTTGTGCTGGGCATTATCGATCGGGATATCGCGAGGCTTGCGAAAGTTAAGCCCGTAGATTCGGGAAAGCTTACGCTTGCGTTGGGAAAATTGATCGTCCGCAGGATCGAGTTGGAAACAGATATGTGGAACTTGCAACGGAACTATAAGGACGAACACCCCGAGGTGAAACGCGCCAAACGTAAGGTTGATATCTATGAAGCAGCGATCAGTGAGATCCTAAATTAGATAATTATCTTCCAGAACCTTGTCGTCGATCAGCCGGTAGAGTTCGCCGGCTGAATGTTTGGACACCTGTCTCGTCGTTGGGACTTGCAGGACAAGAATTCTTGTCGCTCGGTCCTGCCGTTTTATCTCGATCACGTCACCCACCTTTACTTCTTTCGATGATTTCGCCGGGGTTTCGTTTACGGCAACCAGGCCTTTGTCGCAGAACTCCTGCGCGAGGCTTCGCCGGGGCATCAAGCGACTGGTTTTCAGAAATAAATCTAAGCGCATCAGTTTGAAAACATAAAAGGCGAGCCAGTGAATTCTCACCCGCTCGCCTTTCCAACCGACTTAGTATTATTTTGTTCGTTTATTGCTCGACTTGCTCGCCGATTTGTTGGCCGGCTTCTTTTCCGATTTACCCGCAGGCTTTTCTTCCGATTTGTCGCTCGGATTAGCTTCAGTCTTCTCTTTCCGATCCTCGGCAAAAAGGATCGGCGACACGAGCGGCCTGTAGCTGTCGCTGATCTTTATGTACGATTCGGTACGAAGTGACGCAAGGAAGGCTTTCGTATCCGTGGGAGCCCGCTCCGTGACGATCGCCATACGAACCACGTTTTCGTCAAAGTACGATTCGCTAGTCGCCTTTTCGCGAGCATCGACCCGGAGAATGACGACACCCACCTGATCTGCCGCGATCGGATCGGTGTATGAGCCGACCTTCACGTCCTTAAGAGCACTGATTAGCAGGGGCGACAACTCGGCGGTCCTGAGCTTTCCAGCTTTTCCGCCCTGCGTCACGATTCCGGGATCCGAGTTCTCCTTTGCAAGCTTATCGAAATCGCCCGAAGCGCGAAGCTGAGCAACCAATTGTTTCGCCTTCTCATTTACCGCATTTACGTCCCGTCCGGCGAAGCTTAGGAATATCTCACTGACGGTGACGGTCTCCGGCCGTGTGAACTTGTCCTTGTGCTGATCGAAATAATCTTTAAGCTCCTTTGCGCTGAGCTGCCAGTAGATCTTCGCCTGAACTTCTTTCTGGATGACAAGCTCGCGCGTTGCCTGCTTCTTCCAGATATCGCGGATCTCAACCGGGTTGACGCCGGTTTTTTCCATCTCCTGATATAAAGCGTCAAGCGTCTTCAGGTTGTACTCCTTCATTATGTCCAGGAAACGCCGGTTCACATTCGCGTCGATCTCGTTATCGAAACCCAGCTCTTTCGCCTTCTGAATGAGCAGCTCTTCGTGTATGAGATTCGCGATCAACTCTCCGCGTTTTTCGTCGACCTCGCGTTGGGCGTCTTCGCGAGTCTTACCCTGCTGAATCCCCGCCTCGACTATTTCCTTTGTCTCGCGCCTGACCTTTGAAAGCGTGATAACGGACTCATTGACGACAGCTACTACCTCGTCAACAACGCGCTCCTCAGTTTCTTGAGCCGAAATCGCTAACGGCCCTGCTAGACATAAAGCGAACAAAAAGAGAAATGAACCCAAAATTCTCATCGGTTACTCCTAAAATACTGTGTAAATAATGGCTAAAACCTGTAATGCCGAACGTTCAAGTCGTTTGATGCAGCGAAACAGATGCGCGTTTCTTTCGAATTCGCTCGATAACGACAACTAGAAAACCTCGCTGATTACGGCTTTCTATTTATATCGGCTTGTTCCACCCGAGCGCTCGAAAATGAACAAAAAATGTCTGCAATGCGGCCTCATCAATTACCTCGCTGCGCACGATTGCATTCGATGCGGGTCCGGCCTTGGCGAAAGTGAGAATATATCGCCAAACGGCGGTTTTCTCAAATTGCCGCTCGCGAAACGCGGCAGTATTTGCATCGTCGTTCTTTTCGTGACGACGCTTGTTTTCTACGGATCACTGGTCTTTTCGGCCGAATCCCTCGCGGGTGACCAGCCTGAAAAAGTCGAGGCCGCGATCGAGCATCTCCGGCAGCGGGGCTTTACGGAAGAGGCATTTCTGCTCGACCACTTAACGATCTTTCGCGGCAGCGATAACTGGCTGAACGCTTCGGTTGAGAAAGAGAACGCCTACGCCGCAACAAATTTTCCTTTCGAGATCGTTACGCTATATCCCGATTTTTTTACGTATGCGACTGACGAAGTTGAGCGCTCCGCGATACTTCTGCATGAAGCGAAGCATCTTCAAGGAAGGGACGAGAGGGAAGCGTACGAATTTGTTTGGAGAAATCGGAAGCGGCTGGGCTGGACCTACGCGGCCTATGGCAATTCAATGATCTGGCGCGAAACGCGGAAGCTCACAAAAGAATACTCACCCACACTCTTTGTTTGCGATTTCAACGCTTACGGTGACTGTACCGACTAGACTAAACGCAAACTTCCTGGAGTGCCTGCATCGCGACACTTATCGGCCCGTCTTCCGTCGCCTTGACCCGCAGGATCCCGCTCGGCGAAAAACTCGCCCCCTCGGTTTCCGACAAATAGTGCGTCAGCTTAGCCGGATCGACCTTTGCGTTCTGTGTGAGCTTGATCGCCACACCACCATCGGCCCGCTCAATAGATCCGACAAGCGTCCGCTCGGCAAGCTTACGAAGCCGTCCGTAGGCGAATAAATTTTCAACCGACTCCGGAATACGTCCATATCGATCTTCGATCTCGGAGTGAATGTGCATCAATGCCTCTTCGGACTCAGCCGACGAGATTCGCTTGTATGTCCGCAGCCGCTGGCTCGCCTCGGAAATGTATTCGTGCGGGATCGCTACGTCCACACCCAGATTGATCGACACGCTCGTCTCGTCCGCGATCTCGTCGCCGCGCATCTCGGCGATGGTCCGCTCGAGCATCTTCGTGTAGAGATCAAAGCCGAGAGCGTCGAGGTGTCCCGACTGCTGCCCGCCGAGGATGTTACCGGCTCCGCGCAACTCCAGATCGAGCGCCGCGATGCGAAAGCCCGCACCGAGGTCCGAGAACTCCCGGATCGCACTCAAGCGTCGACGGGCGATCGGCGTCAGTTCCAGTTCACTCGGTATCAAAAGATATGCATAGGCGCGGCGGTTTGAGCGTCCGACGCGGCCGCGGAGCTGATAAAGCTGCGACAGACCGTAGTTATCGGCGCGGTTGATGATGATCGTGTTCGCACGCGGGATGTCGATGCCGTTCTCGATGATCGTTGTCGCGACCAAAATGTCGTATTTATAGTCGATGAAATCGAGCATCACCTGCTCCATCTCTTTCTCGTTCATCTTGCCGTGGCCGATCGCGATCCGCGCGTGCGGCACGATCCTCTGAATCAATGCGGCGATCGATTCGATCGTTTCGACACGGTTGTGAATAAAAAATATCTGCCCGTTTCGCGCGAGCTCGAGCTCGACGGCCGATCTGATCACACCCTCGGAAAATTGTACGACCTGCGTGTTGATCGCCAATCGGTCCCGAGGCGGCGTTTCGATCACCGACATGTCGCGCATGCCTAACAAGGACATGTTAAGGGTTCGAGGAATCGGCGTCGCCGACAGGGTGAGGACGTCCACCTTCTTCTTGAGCTGTTTCAGTTTTTCTTTGTGTGCGACACCGAACCGTTGTTCTTCGTCTACGACGACGAGGCCAAGCTTTGGAAGCTTTACGTCGTTCGAAAGTATACGGTGTGTCCCGATCACGACATCGACATCACCTTTTTCACTTTGCTCAACTACGGCTTTTTGCTCTTTTGTACTGCGAAAGCGGGAAAGTAGATCGATCCTTGCCGGGAACGCGGCGAATCGTTTGCTGAACGTTTCGAAATGCTGGTACGCGAGGATGGTAGTCGGCGAAAGAATCGCGACTTGTTTTCCGTCCATCACCGCCTTGAACGCCGCTCGCATCGCGACCTCGGTCTTTCCGTATCCGACGTCGCCGATAATCAAGCGGTCCATCGGCCGCGCCGTCTCCATGTCCTCTTTCACGTCCTCGATCGCCGACGCCTGATCGACAGTAAGCTCGTACGGGAAAGCATCCTCAAATTCCTTCTGCCAGGGGGTGTCGGATGAAAATGAATAGCCCTGAACAAGCTTTCGTTCGGCATAAAGCCTGAGAAGCTCGTCGGCCATATCGCGCATAGCGCGTTTCGCCTTGGCCTTCGTTTTTTGCCAGCCAATACCGCCGAGTCGGTCAAGAGTCGGCGAGGTTGCCTCGCCGGACGAGTAACGCGAGACGAGATCCATCCGCTCGACCGGGACGAAGAGCTTTGCGTCGTCGGCGTAGGTCAATAGCATGAACTCGCGCGACATACCGCCGGCCTCGATCGTCTGCAACGCTTCGAACCGGCCAATGCCATGATCGACATGAACGACGTAATCGCCGGATCTCAGATCGCGAAAGTCCGAAATGAACGCCCCGAGCTTACTTTTTGTGCGGCGTGCCCGTGTCTGCGTCGTAGCCTCGGCGTGCTGTATCTCGCCGAAGACATCGGTCTCGGTTAGAACCTCAAGCTGAAGAGCAGCAATTTCAAAACCGGAAGAAAGCTTACCGACGCTGATCGATTTGAGGGGGAATGAAATATCGTACTCGCGCAACACCTCTTCGACGCGTTCGGCGAGGCCGAGTGTCTCCATCACGAGCATCGGCATTTTTGATTTCGATTTCAATTTCAATTCATCGGCGACCGCTCGAATATCGCCGTGAAATTTTCGCGTCGAGCGGGAGAGGATCTCTAGATCGATAGACTTTTCTGCAGTCGGAAAAAGAAAGAGCGCGTTTGAACCACGGGCGGAAACACGCGCGGTAGGGAGTGTGTTCTTCTTCGCCGACGTAGAAACACCTTCGGTACTGCTCGGGTTTCCGCCTTCGGTAAGGGCAAACTCCTCATCGGTCTTCGCAGCCGTTCGACCAAGAGCGCGAAGCTCAACCCGCTTCGGTGCTTCTAACTTCGAGCGAAGATCCTCGGGTTCGAGAAACAAGTCGCTGGGTTCAAGAGCAATATCGTCGGCTTCGACCGCCTCATTGAAATGCCGGCGCGTGTTCTCGTAGAACGTCGAAATGGTCTGCTCGATCAGCTGGGGCTCATCCACAACGAAGACACAATCGCGGAGGTATTCGAACACGTTACCCTGTGCCGGCTTTGTGAGGCCGATCAAAAACTCCCAGCCCGAAAAGGTCTCACCCTCTTTTGCGAAGTCCGTCCGGTCCCGCAAGTTTCGCGCGAAGCGCTCTTCGGAAAATCGATCGGCGGCGAAGAACGCCCAGTCCTTCAGGTCCTGGCCCGTAACCGAGAATTCGCGCATTGGAGCGAGCGCCGCTTCGTTAAGGTGCGCGGTCGAAAGCTGCGTATCCGGATCGAACTCGCGAATCGAATCTGCGGTGTCTCCGAAGAACTCGATCCGATACGGATTCTCTGCGTCGGGCGACCAGGCATCGACGATTCCGCCGCGAATTGAGAACTGGCCTATGTTGTTGATCGGTTCTTCACGCACGTAGCCGGCACCGATGAGCTTCTCGACCAGATCTTCGGGCGCAAAATCTTCGTCCAGGCGAACAACAGCGCCGAGTTCAGATATCTCGTTGGGCGAAATTGTCCGGGTGATCAAAGACCGCGCCGAGAGAACTACGAATCCTGGCCGCTCACGGGTCAATTGCCATAGCGCCAGGGCTCGTCGTTCCTGAGTCTCGGCATGTGGCGAGATCCCGGAGTAGACATCCGTGTCGAACGAAGGTAGCGTGACGATCGCGGATTGCGGATTGTGGATCTCCGGTTCGGGTGGCCGAGCGATGTCGGCCTCCGGGCCCCGGGCGTTGTTTTTGATCCAGAAATCAAGATCGCATTCCCACGTTTCGAGCTCTTCGTTGGTTTGGGTGACGACGACGAAATGTTTACCTGTCGCCGCCTGGACCTGTGCCAGCACATGGGCCTTCGCCGAAACTGACGTGAGTCCGCCGATCGAGATCACACGCGAGCCGCGGTTGATCTCCGTTATTAGATCCGCAATGTCTGGAACTTGTTTGGGACGGGCATTCATAAACGCACATAGCCACAGAAAACGAAACCGGGGGCGGTGTCCGTTCTCTTGCGGTCAGTTCGATTGTGCCATAAACCGAAGACGTTTGCCGAGTTACGCGGGGCGCACTTATAATCAAGGCTTTTACGACACCTGGCGAATTTATGACGATTCCTGAGTTTACCGACATTATCGAACAGAATGACCAGACCGCCGCGCGGCTCGAGCATCTTGAAAAGCTGCGCGAGATCGTCGGCAATGTATATCCGAATAAGTTCGAGCGAAGCCGTGTGTCCGGTGTCGAGGACACGATCTCTCACCTGCTTGATTTCTCGCCGGTCAAAGAGATCGTCGGCGAGATCGGTGATATCGTTTCGAAACTTGCCGAGCGCGAGCGTCCGCCGGCGGATATCAAGGACGCGTTGAACGCGCGCCTAAAAGAGTTTGGAAACGTCCGGATATCCGGGCGTCTCGCCGTCCCGCCGCGCGTGATGGGAAAAGCGGCGTTCGTCCATCTGTCTGATGGCCGGTCGCGGATGCAGATCTATTGCCGCAAGGATGACTTCGTACTGCTCCGAAACGACTCGACGGGATCGATAGATGCGACAGACTCGTGGGCCGCGTTTCCGCTTCTCGATCATGGCGATTTCATCGGCGTCGAGGGTTATTTGTTTATAACCAACACCGGTGAGCTTAGTGTTCATGTCGAGACGCTGCAATTTCTTTCAAAAGCAATGCTGCCGATGCCGGACAAGATGCACGGCATCAACGATCCTGAAATTCGACAACGACAACGCTACGCGGATCTGATCGCGTCGAGTTTGCAGATCGGGCACGAAGGCCTGACGACGCGCGAGGTTTTCGAAACGCGTGCGAAGGTGATCTCATCGCTTCGCCGTTCGCTGGAAGATCACGGTTACATCGAGGTCGAGACTCCGATGCTGACGCCAAAAGCAACCGGTGCCGCCGCGACGCCGTTCGAGACCCATCACAACGCGCTCGATATCACTCTGTATGCCCGGATCGCACCCGAGCTCTATCTCAAGCGTCTCGTCGTTGGTGGTTTCGAAAAGGTCTACGAACTCAATCGCAACTTTCGAAACGAGGGCGTCTCGTACAAGCACAATCCGGAATTCACCATGCTCGAATTCTACTGTGCCTACATGGATGTCAACGGGATGATGGATTTTGGCGAGGAGTTGATTCGCGAATCCGTAAGGCGGGCAACGGGCGGATTGAAGGTCGAGTATGAAGGGAACGAGATCGATTTTAGTAAGTTCCGTCGCGTTACCATGAGGGAAGCAGTAGCAAATGCGACCGGAGCCGATGCGAGTGACTTAAGTGATCAGGCTCTTCTCGAAGCATTCGAGGGACGGGTCGAGTCGACCCTGATTCAGCCGATCTTTATCATCGACTTTCCAAAATCCATCTCACCGCTCTCGAAAGCTTCACCTGAAAATCCGCAGGTCGCCGAGCGGTTCGAGCTTTTCATAAACGGCATGGAAGTCGCAAACGGTTTCTCGGAGCTAAACGATCCGAAGGAGCAGTACGAGCGATTCGTCGATCAGATGTCCGAGCGTGAACGCGGCGATCAGGAGGCGATGGTGCTCGACGAAGATTACATCCGGGCGCTGAGCTACGGAATGCCGCCTGCGGCCGGTATCGGCATCGGCATCGATCGTCTCGTGATGCTGCTGACGAACAAGCACTCGATCCGCGACGTGATATTGTTCCCGCATCTCAGACCCGAGCGGAGGACGCAGGAAGGTGAAGAACCTTCTTCGGAATAACTGAAAAGTGAAAAGTGGAAGTTAAAAACGAAAGAAGTTAAATGGTACCTCGTTTTCAGTTTGTACTTCTCAGTTTTCAGTGTGTTCGGAGAAATATTTAAGTGATCCGGATCATCGGCTACACAACGTTCGCCCTTGTTGCGTTCGCATTTAACTCGATCCTCTGCCGGATGGCATTGCGCACGGGCGAAGCGGATGCGGCGGGATTCACGGTGGTTAGGCTTGTGTCCGGAGCGGTCGCGTTGATAGTCATCAGTTATTTTTTCGGCAAAGCGAAGAGCTCGAATATGAAGCGTGGGACCTGGGTTTCCGCGCTTTTTCTGTTTGCATACGCGATCTGTTTTTCATTCGCATATATTGGCCTCACCGCGGCGACCGGTGCGCTGATTCTTTTTAGCGCCGTGCAATTCACAATGATCGCCGTCACGCTTGTTCGCGGTGAGCGGCCTAGAACTCTCGAATGGTTCGGCTTGCTGATCGCGGTTGGCGGACTGGTATATCTGGTGTTTCCAGGATTGTCATCACCACCGGTATTTGCTTCGAGCCTTATGACCGCGGCCGGCGTCGCGTGGGGCTTCTATACCTTGCGTGGAAAGGGGAGCAGTGATCCGCTCGGTGAGACGACAGGAAATTTCATTCGCGCGGTTCCGATGATCGCGATCGCGGCCGTTCCGTTTCTTTCTCAGATCCACCTTTCGACTCGCGGTATAGTCCTCGCCGTTCTTTCCGGTGCGATAGCGTCCGGGGTCGGCTATACCGTCTGGTACGCCGCACTCAAGCATCACACCGCGACGCGGGCTGCGGTGCTGCAACTTTCGGTTCCCGTCATCGCCGCGTTTGGTGGCGTGATGCTTCTGTCCGAGGCGATGACGACGCGTCTGTTAATCGCGTCGGCGCTAATTCTTGGGGGAATCGGGATGACAATTTTAGGAAGGAAGCCATAGTTGAAGTGCTTCCGCGGATCGTATATCACCGGAAATTATGCGAGACGACCTCGGTCCTGAGATCGTTTAAAGGTTTGAAACTAATGGCTTTTAGCATTCCTCGTTCTTCGAAGATACCGCGGATGATCAAAAAGCTGCTTTGATTGATGACGGCACGAAAGCGTTCGAACATATCCGGCATGACGACGAAATTCGAAAAGCCGGTTTCGTCTTCAAGTGTGATGAAGACGACGTTATTCGCCGTCATCGGCCGCTGTCGGATGATGACCGCACCGGCGACTGAAACGACCTGGCCCTTTCGCAGATACTTGCTTTGATGTGCGGATAAAATTCCAAGCTTGGTCATGTCGTCACGGATAAACGCCATCGGATGTTTGCCGATCGAGATGCCCGTCTTGCGAAGATCCGCGTCGACGAGCTCGAGACCCTCCATCCTTTGGAGAAACGGAGTTTCTCCGATTTTGGATTTTAGATTTTGGATTTTGGATTGGTCTATTGCGGATTGCGGATTGCGGAGTGCGGAATTCGTGATATCCAATTGTCTTTCTTTCGATTGACTAGATTCTATATCGA
>JBDTWZ010000040.1:0-19938 GCA_040006435.1 Acidobacteriota bacterium | reverse complement strand
TTCCAACTCTGCGGCGGCCCACCCGCATCGACGCGTTTCATCGTGATCGCACCGGGTGAGGGACACACCAGAGCGCAGAGGTTGCAGCCGACACATTCTTCCTCGATGACGTACGGAAAACGCTTTCCGTCTACTTCGTGAAACTGAAAACTCTGGTGTGCACCATCTTCGCAAGCGATGTAGCAAAGATTGCAGCGGATGCAGTGTTCGTTGTTGACTTGCGCCTTGACGTCGTAATTGAGATCGAGATTTCCCCAGTCGGTCATGCGCTCGACCGATTTGCCGATGATGTCATTCACCGAAGCGAACCCCTTCTCGTCGAGATAATTGTTCAGCCCGTCGATCATGTCCTCGACGATGCGATACCCATAATGCATGACGGCGGTGCAGACCTGGACATTACCGGCGCCCAAGAGTAAAAACTCAACCGCGTCGCGCCAGGTATTTATGCCGCCGATCCCGCTGATCGGAATATTGAATTCCGCATCGCGTGCGAGTTCCGAGACCATGTTGAGCGCGATCGGCTTTACGGCCGGGCCGCAATATCCACCGTGCGCCGCCATACCGTTTACGTTCGGATACGGAATCATTGTGTCAATATCGACACCGATCACCGAGTTGATCGTATTGATCAACGAGACCGCGTCGGCACCGCCCCTCTGAGCCGCTTGGCCCGGCGGCACGATGTGCGTGACGTTCGGCGTGAGCTTTACGATCACCGGCAGCGTCGAAACTTCCTTCACCCACTCGGTGACCATGCATGTGTATTCCGGCACCTGACCCATGGCGGCACCCATTCCCCGCTCGGACATTCCGTGCGGGCAGCCGAAGTTCAGCTCGAAACCGTCGGCCCCTGTGTCCTGCGATCTTTTCACGATCTCGTGCCACGCTTCGCGTTTCGATTCGACCATCAACGAGACGATAACCGCATGGTCCGGGTATTTCTTTTTGCAGGCGGCGATCTCCTTCAAATTAACATCGAGCGGGCGGTCGGTGATCAGCTCGATGTTGTTCAAGCCGATCATCCGCAGCGCGCCCTGGTCGAGCGACGATAGTCGCGACGACACATTCGTGATCGGTTCGCCCAATGTTTTCCACACGGCTCCGCCCCAACCGGCGTCGAACGCACGCTCGACCATCGAGCCCATGTTCGTCGGCGGCGCACTCGCGAGCCAGAATGGGTTTGGAGATTTTATTCCTGCGAAGTTGTTACTTAGGTCTGCCATAAGAATTTTTGCCGCGGATTTTTGAGTAAGGAAGCTCTCACCACGGATTTCCGCGGATGACACGAATAAAACCAACCAAACTATTCAAAGAGAGCGCTCAGCATACCTCCTTTCGCAGGCGGCCGCTTACGCGGATTGTACCCACTGCGTTTTCTTGACGACGCGTCTAACCCTTGTTGAGAACGATGTCCCAATTCAAAAGCGTCGCGCCTTTTTCTATCTCGGGTGTGGACGGGACGACGCTTGCCAGTGCGGCCGACTTATCTCTCCCCAGACTGAGAAAGATCGAGTCCTTTTCATTCAGTTCTTCACCCGGGAAAAACATCTGCGTAACGAGACGGTCTGTTTTACCGTAGATGTCCATGTGAATGTGCGGAGGCCGTGACCACGTCGGAGAAGCCGGATACACTCCCGGCTTCACTGTCTTAAATCTATACCGTCCCAGCATGTCCGTCGTCACAACTGCAAAGCTTTGAAAGTTCGGATCAAGCGGGGCGGTATTTGTGTCGGCTCCGTGCGAGTAACGGCCGTGCGTGTTTGCCTGCCAGATCTCGATCTTCGCATTCTTGACCGGAGCGCCGTTCGCATTAAGGACCCTTCCAACTACCTCAATAACCTGTCCCTCGGCGCGTTTCTTATGGCCCGCGAGCGTCGTCATATCCGCATCCTTGTCGAGCGGCTTTATGATCGGATAAAACGGTCCCATCTGGATCTCGGGTGTCATAAAACGAGTCTGGCCAAGGACGGAACCTGTAAACGCCAGTCCAACTACACCGGCGGACATTTGCAGTAATTCGCGGCGAGAAAACTTTCGGTTGTTATTATTCACTTGTGAGTCTCCTGATTTAGATTTGATTTTGAAGGAAACCGCCCTGTGTTCAAACCACTGCCCCGGCGAATTTAATCCTCTCGCCGGTCACAACAAAGTGGATTGCCTGAGCGGCGAGCTTGCCCATCTGAGCCGCATCGACCGCTTCTGCCCCGCCATTTGCACAATCGCCGCCGGCAAAGATCTTCGGATTCGACGTCTGCATTTGACCATTGACGGATACGCGGCCTTTATCGTCAAGCGAAACGCCCGCCACATTTTCGAAGAACCACTTCATCTTTTGCTGTCCAACAGCCTTGATCACCATATCGCAGGGAATCTCGATGAGGGCTAACGAGCCGTCGGTTTTCTCGCAGCGAAGCGACAGACGCGTACCATTCTCGCCGGTGAGAATTCCTATCGGCGCGGCTTGCCAGACGAATTCGATGCCATCTTTGCGCGCGAGTTCCATTTCGTAGGCATATGCCGAAGCATCTTTCTCGGTACGGCGATACACCATTATGACGCGTTCGGCTCCGAGGCGTTTCGCCTGAGTAACGGCATCGATCGCTGTGTTACCCGCTCCGAGCACGACGACGGTCTTTCCCAACGGTACGGATTTCCAGTCGCGAGTCTTGATCCGTTCGATGAAATTCAAAGCATCATAAACGCCGCTGAGATCCTCACCAGGAATACTGAGCCGATTTGTCGCACCAAGCCCGACACCGAGGAATATTGCGTCGTGCCACTCGTCAAGATCTGAGAACGAAACCGTCTGTACGTTTTGAGTGTCGGGGTTAGCGTCGGTCCGAGCCGATTCGCCGTTCGCTCCTCCCTCCTCGTGCGGCGGCAAGCTTTCCGGCCCAACCCTCGTATTCAAAACAAACTTCACGCCCATGCCGGCGATCCGTTCGGTTTCGGCGAGCGAGACCGATTGCGGCATCTTGTACTCAGCCATGCCGTATGTGTCTAGCCCGCCGGGTTTCTCTTTCCTCTCGTAGATCGTAACGGCATACCCGAGCCGCGCGAGGTACGACGCGCAGGACAGCCCCGCAGGCCCCGATCCAACAATGCCGACCGACTTTCCATTAGATTCGCCTTTGGTGAAAATTTGTTTGTCGTTGGCCAGTGCGTGATCGGTCGCGTATCGCTGCAACCGCCCGATCTCAATCGGTTTTTGCAGAAGCGTTTTCTCGACGCAGGCACCTTCGCACAAAACTTCGACCGGACACACGCGTGCGCACGTGGCTCCGATCGGATTTGCGTCGAAGATCACCCGGGCTGATCCGGTGAGATTGCCGCTCGCGATCTTTTTGATGAAACCCGGCACGTCGATGTGCGTCGGACACGCGTGCATGCACGGAGCGTCGTAACAGTAGAGACACCGGTTTGCTTCGACCGACGCTTCCGCCGGCGACATCGCCGGATTGATCTCGGCGAAATTGTCTTCGATCTGTGTGAGGTCAAGTGGGCTGCAGTAAGTCTCCGACATATGTATTCCGATCGTGATTACGCTTAGTCTCGAGGACGTTTCGCCATCAACACTCCCGACAATCCAAACAAAAACAGCCCCGCTCCGATTGGAAGTGCGATCACGGCCGTCCGGAAAGGTCCCGTCATCTCCGAACCTGCTTCGAGGGCCCGCAAAAGTTCGTTCGACTCAGAAGCTTTCGTCCTCGTTGGCGAACTGTAAGTCAAATAACTTATGGCGCTAAAGGCAGCACTACCTAATCCCGCAAGCACGACCAGAACAAAAAATACCCTGAGCGCCATGCGAGCCCCATTAGAGCGTATGAGCTTTCGTTTAAACGACAAGAGAAAGGCAAGGAACATGAAGAAGCCGCCGACAAAGGTTCCGATTGCGAGGTATTTCCCGAGATCCCGAAGACCCAGCCGCGACAGATCAGCCTCCAGATTTCCCGAACTTCCGAACGTGAAGATGTAATACACAGTCGCCGCAAGAATGCCGATCGCACCTAGGAAGCAAAGCCCGAAAAATACTTTTTGAAGAACCGTTCTTCGATACTGGGGCTCTCGCTCTGTCGAAGGTGATGGCGCGGTAACGGATTTACCTCCCGGGGCCGCGAATGCGACCGCCCGCGGTGTATCGATCTGCACAACCTGGGGAAACATTGTGCGAAGCGGTTCCCACTGGCTATCCCCCTGCCTGATCGCTAAATCTTCAGGCTTTAAAAATCCGCTCTTAAGTTGATCCAATACGACATGTTCTTCGTAAGGTCCCGTTTGCTGATTGTTTTTGTGAATATAGATCATTAAACATTTCCTCTCGTACCGATTTAGAAAATCTAGTCAGCCACTATCTGCCCGTACGCATCTGGCCGCCGATCGCGGAAAAACTGCCAGGTGTTTCGGACCTCTCGGATAACGTCCATGTCGAGATCCGCGACGACCAGTTCGTCCTTGTCGCGTGAAGCTTCCGCGATGATCTGACCCCGCGGATCGCAGAAATAACTCTGACCGTAAAATTCGCCGATATTCCACGGAGCCTCGGTGCCGACGCGATTGATCGCTCCGACGAAGTATCCGTTTGCGACAGCGTGCGCGGGCTGCTCGAGCTTCCACAGGTATTCGCTAAGACCCGCGACCGTCGCCGACGGATTGAAGATGATCTCGGCTCCATTCAATCCGAGGCATCGTGCACCTTCAGGAAAATGTCGGTCGTAGCAGATGTAAACTCCGATGCGGCCGAACGCCGTATCGAAACACGGATAGCCGAGATTGCCCGGGCGGAAATAGAATTTCTCCCAGAAGCCCGGATTGACGTGCGGGATGTGCGTCTTTCGATACGTGCCGAGGAATTTCCCATCCGCATCGATCACTGCCGCACTGTTGTAATAAATTCCCGTCTGCTCTTCTTCGTAGATCGGGACAACGAGGACCATGCCGTGCTGCTTCGCGACGTCCTGCATCAGTTTCACGGTCGGGCCATCCGGAATTTTCTCCACCGCCTCGTACCATCGCGTCTGCTGTTCGGCGCAAAAATACGGCGTCGTGAAGATCTCCTGGAAGCACAGCATCTGCACGCCCTGCTTCGCCGCGTCTTCGACAAACTTCATCTGGTGATCGATGTTGGCTTTTTTTATCCTTGCGATCGGCGCATCCGCCGCTTCCTGATTGTGAGCCTGGATTAGTCCCGCTTTGATTATTCTTGACATAGACGCTTATTGTCTTTTCGTTTGTGAACTGGGTGCTAAATTACTTAGCAGATAATACAACACAAACGCAATACCGAAGGTAACGAACCACGCATAAACGTATAGCGTGTCCAAAAGATTCGGATCGGAAACGCGCCCCCCGGATGTTGTTGCTGCTCGGATAAAACCCGGTACTACAGGCGCGATCGCGACAACCAGCGCCACGATCGCCCGCCAGTTGAATCCGCTACCGTAGGAATAGATGCCATCGGTCTTGAACAGCTCGGCAAGCTCCAGACGGCGACCTCGGATCAGAAAATAATCGCAGATCAGGATTCCGCCGATCGCTCCCATCAAACCCGAATAGCCGATAAGCCAGGTAAAAATGTACGCACCCATTGAGGACATCAATTGCCAGGGCATCATCAAGATCCCGATAACGGCGGTGATCAGACCGCCGGTGACATACGTGATGCGTTTCGGATTGAGATTCGAAAAATCGTTCGACGGTGAGACGACATTGGCCGCCATGTTGGTCGAAAGCTGAGCGACAAAGATGACGAGCATCGCAAAAAGGATGACGATCCAGTTGTCGAACCGCTGGATCAGGTTGACCGGATCCGGGATCGCTTCGCCGTAGATAATAACCGTCGCGCTTGTGACCGCGACGCCGATGAACGCAAACGCCGTCATCGTCAAAGGCAGGCCGAGCGCCTGACCCAGCATCTGTGACCTCTGCGATTTCGCGTAGCGAGTAAAGTCCGGAATATTCAAACTTAAGGTGGCCCAGTAGCCGACCGATGCCGTGAGAGCACCTGGAAAAATGGACCAGAATGTTCCGCTCGTTTTTTGAAGCGCCGACGAGCCCGACAGAACATTGCCGATACCGCCCGCAGCGTTCGTTGCCCAAACAAGTAATATCAATCCGCCGAGAAGCAGGAGCGGGGCTGACCATGTTTCGAGGTACTTGATTCCCTCGATCCCTTTAAGAATGATCACGACCTGTACGAGCCAAAACAGGAAAAACGATATCCATGTGTGGAGCGGATTTCCGGCGATCGATGTATCGAACGAAGCCCAGCCGCTCCAAACCGCGGTGAGAAGCGCGTCGATCGCAGTTCCGCCGATCCAGGTCTGGATACCAAACCAGCCGCACGCGACGATCGCACGCAGGATCGCCGGGATGTTGGCACCGCGGGTGCCGAACGATGCCCGCGCCAGCACCGGAAACGAGACGCCGTATTTTGTTCCCGCGTGTGCGTTGAGCACCATCGGTATCAGTACGATACAGTTGCCGAGCAGGATCGTCATCATCGCCTGCCACCATGTCATCCCCGCCTCGATAAATCCGCCGGCCAGCGTGTACGTCGTAATGACAACGCTCATCCCGATCCAAAGGGCGGCGATGTTCCAGGTCGACCAGGTGCGCTCATTTATAGTCGTCGGTGCAAGGTCGCGGTTCCAGAGCGGACTAGAAGAAAGATCTTCGCGCAGCTCGTCGTAGTCTCTTCCGGTAACGGCAGTTTCTGGTGTCATATCTATCTCAGAGTCAGGCTCACTGAAAACCCGACCATCTTCTATTTTCCGTCTAAAAACCGGTGTATGGATCCGACCACTTTTGTGACGACCTCGCGACCGGTCGGAAAGTAGTGCGTACCGCTCGGAAGCAGAACGAGGTGAGCTCCCGGAATTATCGACGCCAGCAGCCGTCCTTCTTCGGCACTCACTGCCATGTCGTCCCGGCAGTGCAGAACCAGTGTCGGAACCTTCACCTGCCGGAAGATGTCCCCCCCGTCTTTTCGGGTGTGAAGAGATTGATAATACCGGGCGGCGGTCTCGGAATCAGCCGAGGTGCGCTGCAATTCGTTGAAGTGGGCGATTAGTTTCGGGTCGGCGTCGTGGCGAAAGAACGTGCTCGTTATAACCTGTCGAAAAGCAGGAGTATTTCGTCCCCAGCCTTTTCGGATGAGCGTTACAAGTGCCGCGTCCTCTTCCGGGTCGTAGGACGCGCGTGCCTGCGCCCCGCGAGAATACGCTCCATAGAGTATAAGGCGGCCGACACGATCGGGATGTAGGTTGGTGTAGGCGGCGGCCGTCCATCCGCCCTCGGATATACCGAGCAAAGTCGCCTCTTTTGCCTCCACCGCTGTCAACACGGCGTCCAGATCGAACTGGCGGGTGTCTTCGGTAAACTCGCCCGCGTAATGATCTGACAGGCCAATGCCACGCCCGTCGTAGCGCACCACCGTGTAGCGCTCCGCCAGCTGTTCCCACAAGTGCCTGAGATCGGGCCATTCCCATTCCATCTCGAGATGTGTGAAATGTCCCAGCACACGAACCAGAAACGGCCCATGGCCAATGACCGAATAGGCAAGCCGTACGCCGTCAGCCGTCGTGCAAAACCTAATATCCTGCTGACCCGCCTCTGTTCGCTGCCGCTTCGGTGCTTGGAAGTGTAGCGTGGCGGCTCCTTCATCGGGTAACGGATAATCAGATGCTGACACAGGGCTCTGTGACATGATTGCCGTCGCCGGTTCATCGGCAGCCACGCCGTACACGAGCGGAGTTCCGTCCTCAAGGCAGAAACTAAGCGTGTCGTCGTAATAATCCCGTCTGCATTTAGGGCATCGTTTCATTAAATTCTATTCCGGCAGATTCATCCGTTTCAGCAGGTCCTTGAATCGCGGATCGTCGCGGAGAGATTCAAACGGAGTTTCCCATCGCATTTCCGCTAACATCCCGCTTCGGTTTTGGAAGTCTTTTTCCAACCATTCAAACGCTATGTGTTGAGCAGGATCTTCCTAGATCTTGCGACAATTTGCTGGGCATGAGCATCGAAACAAAAACTCAACGTCTCGTCCGCATAGGTCACATCGCACTCGCCGACATGCTTTCATATCTATTTCTTCAAGTCCGCCGTCCAGTTAAGGACGATCGTCATCGGCTGCGAGTTCGTCGTGTCGGCGAGCGTGTTAACGAGAAAACGTTCGCCGCCCTTCGCGGGCACGTAGTTATTCCTATCGTCGGTGATTCCAGTTAGCGGTATTACGGTCTGGAAGAGCGCAATCGGACGACTTATCTCCAGGGTGCTGCTATCCGCGATGCTCACGGCCATCAAACTGCGATCCGGAGCGATATAAAAAAGCTCCTTTCCGTCGCTACGCCACTGAACTTGATCGCCGCCCCCGGTCGAGATCTGCCATTTGCCGTGTCCGATCGGAAAACTCTGGATGTAGACCTCCGATCGGCCGGATTCAGTCGATGTGTATGCGACCCAACGACCGTCGGGTGAGAAGGATGAGTGCGCTTCCTCGAATTCGGATTCGAGATACGGAAATGGCTTTTCGTCCCCAGTCATGGGCAACATCCATAGGTCTATTTTGTTTCGCGGCCCGGCATTCTTTTCGTAAAGAATATATTTCCCGTCGGGCGACCAGTCATCGGGATATGAACCCACTCCCTCGTCAAGCACGGGTTCCTCAATCCCAGCTCCACTTGAAGATTTTCTATAGAACGTACTTCGGCCGCCCCGGTTCGAATAGAACACGACCGAGGCCTCATCCGGCGAAAAGACGGAGGTCGAGTCGACCGCCGGGTCGAAAGTTAACCGCGTGGTACTCCCACGGGTGAGGTCCTGGATATAAACATCCTGTGGAGCTGGACCATCGCTCCGGCCGAACAGGACCTTCGTATCATCTTTCGACAAGGATATTTCATGGTAGCCGCCCGGCTCACTTACCGTCTCAAGAACTTTTCCGGAGCGATCGTACCAGGTCAGTCGTGTCGTCTGCTGATCGCCGGTCCGGTACATGAGATGGCCGGCAGCCGCCGAAAACGCCGAGTAAGCAGTCGGTCCCACCTCACCCGGAAAAGCGAGCAGATCTTCCACTATCGGTGTCGGCTCGCCGGACAGCTCCAGCGCTCCGGCGTCGAACTGCTGCGCCATCAAAGTACCTTCTCTCGCGAACAGCAGAAACCCGTTACCGTTAGCTTCCGTGTAAGAGCCGGTCACCGGCGTAGAGACGATGAATTTCGCTTCCTGGAAAAAATCGAGTGATGCCGCGTAGATTCCCTGCTTCTCACCGCCTCCGCCGCGCCCGAAATAAAGGAAGTGTCTGCCATCGGGCAGCATCGACGGCCAGCGATGCGACGTCTGCCCGAGTTCAGTGTCCAGTTTTGTTATAGCGGAAGCCGACCCGCCGGAGGCGGACACGCGCATAAGCGGAGACAAGGTATCCGGGGCGAAAATGATCGTGCCGTCCGCCGCCCATGTACCACCGCGGGGATCACCCGAAGCGTCAGCAAGAGTCTGGGCCGGTCCTCCGACTGCGTCGATCTTCCGCAGCTTGCCGTTGGAAAAGAAACCGATCGATCGGCTCTCGGGTGACCAAAATGGAAATGCCGCGCCGTCGGTTCCGGGTAGCTGCCTCGCCTCGACGGAAGCCAACGACCGAATCCAAAGCGACGTTTCGCCCGACACACCGCGCGCAACGAACGCGATCGATTGACCATCCGGCGAGAATGCGAAGGCGATATTGAAAGAGTTCTTCTCAGGCGGCGAGATCGCGAACCGCATCGACTGGACGTGCGGTTGTTCGCGCCGAGTGTACAGAATCGCGAGTGCGATCGTTGCTAGAAGGAGCAGCGCCAAAGCGGCCCGCAAAACCCAGGCGAACCGACCAGAATGCACGGAGTGGGACGACGATTCAGGTGATGAAACCGCTGTCGTCATCCCGGAGCCGGATGAGCTCGTTGGCGAAGCGACTGCGTCTAGCGCAAAACCAAGATCGTGCGCTGAATGAAAACGATGCTCAGGTCTTTTTTCCAGACATCGCCGCATAAGCTTGTCGAGCCCGGGCGGTACCCGCGGACCGGCCTCGTCGAACTCCGGAACGTCATCCTTTAAGATCGAGTGCATTGTTTCAACCACCGACTCGCCGCGAAACCCCTGCGTGCCGCTGAGCATCTCATAGAGGATCACGCCGAAAGAAAAAATGTCCGATCGCTGATCGGCTACATGTCCGCGAACCTGCTCCGGCGACATGTAGCCGACGGTACCCATAACCACGCCGGGGTCGGTCAGGGCCCTTTTGGTAGCATCCTCCGAACCGTGGACGTTCGTTTCGGGCTCACGCAGTTTGGCGAGCCCGAAGTCGAGTATTTTCACGCGGTCGTCTTTTGTTATAAATAAGTTCTCGGGCTTCAGGTCGCGGTGCGTGATGCCTCGTTCGTGTGCCGCCGAAAGTCCGCTGACGATCTGTTGTGCGTACTCTACCGTCTTGCGAAGGAGTATCGGGCCTTCGTTCAAGCGATCTCGAAGCTCCTCGCCCTCGAGCAGTTCCGAGACGACGTAAACGACGCCGTCGTGGGCATCGACATCGTGGATCGCCAGGATATTCTGATGATTCAGCCCGCCCGCGGCCTGAGCTTCGCGTTCAAATCGCTGGACGCGTTCGGCGTCTGAGGCGAAATCCTTTGGCAGAACCTTTATCGCAACTTCACGACCGATCTTTGGGTCGAATGCACGATATACCTCGCCCATTCCGCCCTCGCCTATCTTCGAGCGGATCTCGTACCGTCCGAGTTTTGTGCCCTCAGTAATTTTCATTTCTTCAATCCTGCCGTCCAGTTCAGTATCCTGGTGATTGGCGTTTGGCCCGTGTCGCCCGCCGCCGAGTTAACTCTGAATATCGAGCCCGTAAAGGTCTGATACATCTGGCGTGTTACGCGGATCACCGGCCATCGGGTGAAATCTTGCCAGATGATTCCTATTGAGCAATTTGATCCTATTTAGCCAAAAAACCCTGAACCACGATCAGATCCGAATATAACAGCCCGCCCCTAATCATTATCGCCCTTTCACCGTCGGGAAAGATATCAACGAACCCTCTTGTGTCATTTGGTTTCTTGAAAACCGTTTTGCGCGAGCCCAGGACCGGTCCGTTGCTACCCACATCTATGACCGCGATCGCATCACCATCGCGGTAGTACAATTTTAACGAGTTATCCCTCCATCGAACTGGGCTCCCGCCGCTTGTCGTGATCTGAGTCGAATTTCCCGGGTTCACGAGGGACGTCAGCCTGACTTCAGTGGAACCGGACGAGTCCGTCGTATATGCAAGCCATTTCCCGTCTGGAGAAACCAGTGGGTCGCTCTCGTCGGCCGGAGTGGCCAAAAGAATCGAGCGTTTATAAGGCTCCTGACTGACGTCCAGCGCAAAAATGTCCGCTGAGGCATCATTGAGCTCGTACGAGATGTAATAAACGATGGTTCCATCACGTGACGTGGATGCGACGTATGATTCAGGATGGGCGAACAAAGGCTTGATGTCACCCGATCCATTTGCGCGAACGCGCCACATGGTCGTTCCGTAGATACCTCGGTTTCTGGGGAACTGCGTAAACAACAGATCATCTGAGCCGGGAACCCAAATTGGTCCAAACGTATCGTCCAAATACGTGATCTGTGTGAGTGCACCCGTCTCAAGAGCAAGCGTCCAAACGGTGCGCCGCGCACCATCCCATCTGTTAAGAGCCAGTCGAGTTCCGTCCACCGACATTCGGAGGGTCTGCCAGGGCCCTCGTGCACCGTTGAGTTCGCGTTCCGTGCCGTCGCGTGAAAGTATCACGATCCGTCGATCGGACCTCACCTCACCTGATACAAAAAAAACATCCCCCGCCACGGTCGCACCGGCGGGCGTTGCGTATCTCATCGCAACGTCTTGAGCAACGAGAGTTTCACTGCCTGCTAACGAGCCGCTTTCAACATCGATGGGCACACTCAATAACGACGTTTTAGAACCGTCTTGTTTTGCATACAGCAGATGGTTGTCAGGTGTCAGCTTCGCGTCGCGGCCCTCAAACAAGCGTCTTACAGAACCATTAGGTTCGCGAATGCATATGGAATCGCCGTTCGCGTCCGTTAGAGAAACGAGCAGTCTATCGCCTGGGAGCCACTCAGCCCTGCTCACCATCGTGCGGTTCTCAAACCCGATTGACTGAAGCTGACCGCCTTTCGCGGACACGTATCTGATCGTGTCCCATTCCCTTGAGGGAAAGCGGATAACATCGTCTCTTCCCCAGGTGAGATTTATTACGTAATCGTTCGTCCGGGCAAGTATCTCTGGAGCCCCTCCACCGGCAGGTATTTTTAACAAGTTATTCGCAGAACCAAACGCGATCCACTTTCCGTCCGGTGAGAATACAGGCGCGTAGGCATCTTTCGGAGCACCCGGCAACGGTGTTTCGATTACCTGATCGGGCTTGCGAATGAAAAGGCCCTCGCCTTTTAAGAAAACGATCGAACTCCCATCCGGTGCAACAGCGAACCTGTCGGTCAACGACACCAGGCTGGCGCGGTCGATACCTATCGAAGTTACAACATAAGTGCCGTGCAGCCTCGATCTAAGATCGTGACGACCATAGCCCCAAACAAGCCAGGAAATACCGCCGGTTATCAAAACGGCTCCGGTAATGGCCGGGATCAAAAGGGCGTATCCGAGACCTGTCGATCTGGGATGTTGCGGCGGCCTCTCTGCGTCAGCTAGTTGTTCACCCGCAAGAACTGATCTGATCTCAATTCTTGCATCACCGATGTCCTGCAGCCGGTTCCTTTTATCTTTTACAAGGCATCGTGCCAAAAGCCGTTTGATCTCTGGCGGCATCTCAGACGGTAGAGAGGCGAGATCGGGCTCGCTTTTCAGCGTTGATGCCAATGTGTCGGCCAGCGTGTCTGCCCAAAAAGGCTTTTTGCTGGACAGCATCTCGTACAACAGACAGCCGAAGGCAAAAATATCGGAACGCTTGTCCACATCTTCACCGCGCACCTGTTCCGGCGACATATATCCGGCAGACCCCATTATGGTCCCCGCAATCGTCGGCGAATGCCTTGAGCCCTGCCATGCCATTGTTGGGGATTCGAGCATTTCAGGACGATCCATCCGTGAACTCGCATTTTCAGAGCTCCGAGCCAGACCGAAATCGAGGACCTTTACCTTGCCCTCGGCTGAAATCATTATGTTGGCTGGTTTCAGGTCCCGATGGATGATCGATCTGCTGTGCGCAGCTTCAACTGCCTCAGCGATCTGTAGCGAAAATTCGAGAGCCTGTTCTATCGAGAGCGACTTTCTTTCCAGCAGATCTTCAATCGTCTCGCCCTCGACCAATTCCATGACAAGGAATGTGCCGCCGGATTCTTCGACAACGGCATAGATTGAAGCGATGCCCGGGTGATTAAGCGAGGCCAGGATCTTAGCCTCGCGGTTAAACCTTGCCAGGCGCTCCGGGTCCGAAGCAAAATCTGCCGGAAGAGCCTTGATCGCCACGTCGCGATCGAGCCGCGAATCATGTGCACGATAAACTTCGCCCATCCCGCCGGCTCCGATCTTCGAAACGATGCGGTAATGGGAAAGTATTGAGTTGGATTCGAGTTCCTTAGTCATTTATTTCGAGCGCTCTGCAGCTCTTTGCGATCGTAGTCATTTCACCAGTCGACCGAGCTCGAGCGCCCAGTTTTGGACAATGACGATCGGAAAGTCGTCGCTGTTCTCCACCATCAGGAATCGGCGCCCGTCGACGGCGACATCCTCGCGTTGATGTCCCATCAGATCAAGGGTGTATGGACCGTCGAAGAGTTCCACCGGAGCTTCAAAGCCGAGCGGCTGAGTACCGGACATTCGCGACGCTAGCAACTTAGAGCCCAGGCGAAAAAACAGCTCGCGGCCATCAGCCGACCAGATCGGCGACAACCCACCCTTATTCGAAACCGCCACAGTTGCTCCGGGTCCCGGATAAGCGGTCACATACACCTGATACTCGCCGGTTTCGTCGCTGACGAACGCCATCCATTTGCCATCTGGTGAGAACCGTCCGGAACGTTTTCTGCCGGGGCCGCCAAGGAATCGCCGCGTCTTGCCGCCAGTCGAACGAATCCAGACCTCGAAGGCGCGGTGATCATAATAGGCGAGGTCGCCGGTGATCGCGTTCCAAGACGTCGGCACCACGAATCCTGTGTGGGGCACAAGCATCTCAGGCGGAGCACTGCCATCGGCCGGCGCCCATTGGAGGCCACCGGCCCCTCTGAACGTCACCCGATCGCCACTCGAAGACCAAATGGGAAATGCCCCCTCTGCCACCAGCTTTCGCGTACCGCCTTGAAGGTCGATAAGGTCGATCTTGCTGCCGACGAGGTTGAGCAAGGCACGGCGACCGTCTGGAGCGAGGTCTAAGTGAGTATAGTCGAGGCGTTCGCTGCCTATGGGCGACGGCCGCCCGTCACGGTCGACCCATACGAGCCGGGCGCTGGACTCGCCACGGGTCGGGACGTACACCAGCGTGCCATCGCGAGCTACAAGCGGCTCGCTGCCGACGTTATCGAGTATCGGCACCGGGTTTGCCAAACCCGACGGTTTGGCAGGATCGAAGGCCAGCGCGAACAGCGTCGTCCCCTGGCGGAATGCGAGCCAGCCCGGTGCGACATAGACAAACCCGTGGCCGCGGATGCCGAGGTCGCGGAGCGATCCATCCTTGAGGTCGACAAGTCCGGCCGTTTGGTTTTCGTCCCCCCGGACGATAGTAATAAGCACGCTCTTGCCATCAGGCAGGTACGAGGGCAGCGTATGGGCGGTGACGCCGGACGCTGGATCGATCCTCGTCACGGTTTCTGCTGAACCGCCGCCTTCCGGCAGGCGCTGTAAGCCGTTCGCAGTGCCAAAGAGAATATATCCATCCGGTCCCCAGCTAAATCCTGTCGGTTGGGACTCAGTTTCGGGCCAACGATAAATCCGTTGCTGCTCACCTCCACGGACGGAAACTTTTGAGAGACCGATCTCGTCGGCTATCCCGATCCACTCGCCATCGGGCGAAAAGAACCAGTCCTCGGCATCGCGCCCTTCGGTCACACGTCGAACGGCGAGGCTGTCGAGCTCACGCATGCAGATGCTTACTGCGTTACCCTCGCGACAGTTGTATGCGATGCGTGAGCCGTCAGGTGAGATCACGGCGCCAAAGTCGTTCCAATTCGGGGCAGATTTGGAGGGTACATTAAGAACAAAGCGTCGGAGCGGCGCTCCCGGTGAAGTCGTTCGGATACTGCGGCCCAGCAACACGGCGAGAGCTATCGCCAACAGGGCTGTAACGGCGAACGCAACCGTCCAGCCGCGACCTCGCAAGCCTCTGAATTTTGCCTCATTCGAAGTATCTACGGCTAGGGCTCCCTCTGGTAGATTTGCACCTGACGAACTTGTCGGTGCGGACAACGATTCCAACGCAAAGCCAAGGTCAGCGGTCGATTGAAAACGCCGGTCGGGTTTCTTTTCGAGACAGCGGCGGACAATACGCTCAAGTGACGGGCTGATATTCGGGTTCGACGCTGAGAGTTCTTCAGGCTCTTCTTTGACGATCGCCGACATTGTCTCTGCCATCGACTCTTCCTGAAACGCCCGTTTGCCGGTTATCATCTCGTGCAGGATCGTCCCGAATGAAAATATGTCAGAACGATAGTCAGTCGCGTGCCCGCGCACCTGCTCCGGCGACATATATCCGACCGTGCCCATTACGACGCCCGGCTGGGTGTTGACTCTTGCACGGGTCGCGTCTTCCGAACCAGCGATCTGGCCGCCCGCTGACGCAGGCGGTTCTGACAACTTGGCGAGGCCGAAATCGAGTATCTTCACTCGGTCGTCGTTTGTAATAAACAGGTTTTCGGGTTTGAGATCGCGGTGCGTAATGCCTTTTTCATGCGCGGCAGACAGCCCGCTGACGATTTGCTGTGCGTATTCCGTTACCTTTCTCAGCGGTATCGGCCCTTCGTCGAGACGTTGGCGAAGTTCCTCGCCCTCCAGCAGTTCGGAAACGACATATAAAATTTCGTCCTGTGTATCGACATCATGGATCGCGAGGATATTTGGATGATTTAGAGCACCGGCGGCCTGAGCTTCCTGCTCAAAACGGGCGACGCGTTCCTTGTCCGCCGAAAAATCCGCCGGCAGGACCTTTATCGCTACCTCACGGCCGATCTTTGGGTCGAATGCACGATATACCTCGCCCATTCCGCCTTCACCTATCTTCGAGCGGATCTCGTACCGTCCGAGTTTTGTTCCCGCTTCAATCATCATTGTTTTAGGTCAGTTGCCCAATTCAGCACGACGATCAATGATGGCCCGCCTGGAAGCGAAGTACGAGTATTGACAAGAAACCGCTGGCCGTCGGCGGCAGCGGCGTATCCGTAGCCGCTCATCGGTTTGAGGTCCGCCTGGAACAAAGCCTGGGGAATTCCGCTTTCAAAGGCTCCTGTCGTTTTTACATCGACGGCCATAACCTTTTGGCCGATGGACAAATAAAAAATCTCCCTCCCATCACGGCGCCAGAGCGGAAAGTTCCCTCCGGCGGTCGAGATCTGCCGTTTTTGACCGGGCTCAGGGAAAGACTGTACATAGATCTCCGGCCGGCCGGACTCCTCGGAAACATATGCAACCCACTTCCCGTCGGGCGATATTTGACCATCGGACTGGTGAAAAGGTGCCGTTTGTAAATATGGCCGCGATTGTCTTTCGCCTTCGACCGATAAGATCCTAAGAGTACATGTCTCTTTATTACGGCAGTAATTGAAAAGTATCGATTTGCCGTCTGGAGACCAGCTTGTAGGGAAGGCCTCGATCGTAAGCTCGGAGAAAAGCTCTTCCTCAGCTTCTCCGGTTACCTGGATCTGAAAGAGCGCGTTCCATCCGGCTTCTTTGCGAGTTGACGCAAATACGACGCGGTTGCCGTCGGGCGACAAGTGCGGGTCGAACTCGCCGTGCGGATCGAATGTGATACGCGATTTCGTACCCCGGTTAAAATCGACCAGCCAAATGTCACCGTTGCGACGGTCCGGATCTACGATAGTCACGACCGCGCGGTGGCTGTCGGAGAAAGCCGCAACCTGCGTGTAATCAGCCGGTTCGCCGAACCGCTCTGTCTCTTTGCCGGTCCGATCGTACCATGTCAGTTGAGAGATCCGGCTCCCGACCTGATACAACAGGATGCCGTTGTCCGAGACCGAATAATCGAACTCATGATTTCCGCCGATATCCGCGATCTGATCTGCAACAACGACCGGATCGCCCGACATTTTTAGCTCACTCGGATCAAAGCGTTGAGCGAAAAGAGCACTTTGTCGCACAAACAGCAGGTAGCCGGGCGGTGCATAAACGATCCGTGAGATCGCGGGAAATAAAATCTTAGTTTCGTCTGAATCGAGAGATCCCAGACGAATATTATGGTTCTCTGCCCGCGACGCATCCGCAAGAAAGACGAAATGCCGATCATCTGGCAAAAAATAGGGCCAGCGATGGGCCTCCTCTGTGGGTTCAAGCTTCGTTGCGAGCGTCGGCTGTCCGCCTGACGCATTGATCCGGTAAAGACCCTCATTGCCCGAAAAAAGGATCACGCCGTCTCCATTCCAGGAACCGCCCCGGTCTTCAAAAGCGTCGCACAGAACCTGCGGACGACCACCCTCGGTATCTATTCGAAAGAGTTTACCCGCGGCAAAATAGCCGACATGCCGGTTATCCGGCGACCAAAATGGAGCGATCGCGCCTTCGGTACCGCTAAGCGGGTGGGCCTCGAGCGTATTGAAGGCCCTCACCCAAAGAACTCGTCTGCCGTCAGAATTATGGGCCCGAAACACTACGCGCGATCCATCCGGTGAAACTGTTATGGCGGACGGGTCGGTCGCTGTGGAAGGAGGCTGCAACGCCAATCGGACGGGCTGAGCGGGCGTTCCCGAACGAAAATAGGAGAACGCAAGCCCGGCCGCGAAAAGCAGCAAAACCGCACAGACGCCGCTCCAGATCAGTCGCTCGCGGTCGAACTTTCGCGAAGAGACAGGGGCGATGATCGTCGCCGCCGAACCGGAGCTCCCGGAAAGAGCTTCGAGTGCAAACGCCACATCGCCCGCTGACTGGAACCTCCGCTCGGGTCTCTTTTCCAGACAGTGCCGCACTACACTTTCCAGCGACGGAGGTATCGACCGGCCAGAAACTGCAGCGAATTCAGGCGGATCTTCCTTCAAGATCGCATTCAGTGTTTCAATTCCGGTCTCGCCCCGAAAGGCGGCTTTACCCGTAAGCATCTCGTAAAGGATCGTGCCGAACGAAAACAGGTCCGACCTGTGATCGACGACCACTCCACGAACCTGCTCGGGCGACATGTATCCGATGGTACCCATAACCATTCCAGGATCTGTCTTGATCTTTCGCGTCGGAGCGTCAGCGGAAACGTCGCGATTACTTCCCACCTGCGTCAGCTTGGCGAGGCCAAAGTCGAGGATCTTCACGCGCTCGTCGTTGGTAATGAAGATATTTTCCGGTTTTAGATCGCGATGAATTATCCCCTTTTCATGAGCCGCCGCGAGCCCGGTGGCGATATGTTTCGCATACTGAACAGCAATGCGTTGGGAGACATCTCCGTCATCGAGCTTTTCGCGGAGAGTTTCGCCATCGAGAAGTTCCGATACTAGATACGGAGCATCCTCATGCGTATCGATGTCGAAAACCGAAAGAATATTTGGGTGGTTGAGTGATCCGGCAGCCTGCGCTTCTTGTTCGAACCGTGCAAGACGCTCCCGGTCGTTGGTGAGCGTTTCCGGCAGGACCTTGATCGCTACCTCACGGCCGATCTTTGGGTCGAATGCACGATATACCTCGCCCATTCCGCCCTCGCCTATCTTCGAGCGGATCTCGTACCGTCCGAGTTTTGTGCCCTCAGTAATTTTCATTTCTTCAATCCTGCCGTCCAGTTCAGTATCCTGGTCATTGGCGTTTGGCCCGTGTCCCCCGACGCCGAGTTGACTCTGAATATCGAGCCCGTAAAGGTCTGATACATCTGACGTGTTACGCGGTGTAGCTTTTGTACAATTACACCTGCAATGTCACGCTGGGTCGCAAGTAATTCGGACATCTTCCGCTCGTATTGCTCACCCCAGAGCGAAGTGTTATTGCGAGTGTCGACTAGTTCTACGCTGATGTTCAAACTCTCACCGCGTTTCATCAGTTTCCCGGTCATCACAGCATCGACACCAAGCTCGGCGGCGACCTTTGCGACGTCGGTTTCCTTCCCTTTGTACCGCATGACGGAGCTCGTCGGGCTGACCTTTAACCCCGGCAACTGAGACAGTCGGAAGATGAGAGATTCGGCGAGACCGTCCGATAAGTAATCTGTATCCGCATCGTCGCTGCGATTTTGGAACGGGAGAACGGCGATGGATGTAATCTGATCCGAGGACCCGGTCTTGAAGTAACGGTAGCCTGAAATACCGGCGAGCGCGATCACGGCGAGCGCGATGGGCGCGAGCAGAAGGCGTTTGTCGAATGCGTTTTGAGTGCCGCGTTGAGGCGGAATACCTTCGGACGAAAATACTTTTGTCTCGGGTTCGTTTGAAAAGCCGCCTGAACGCGGAACATCGGACGCGCGCAAGATCGCGGTCGCCGGATCGTCATCTGGGACAAGCCACTCGCCATCCTCGAGACAGAAGTTCAACGTCTCGTCAGCATAGGCCGCATCACATTTCGGACATCTCTTCATAAAATTTTATTCCGGAAGATTCATCCTTTTCACCAAAGCGGCATATCTTGGATCGTCACGAAGCGGCTTCATAAACAGTTCAACTTTTAGGAAGGTTAATCGCCAGTCGTGCGCCGCGTACGCGAGTTCCAATTCGTCGAAGGCCTTGTCGCGATCGCCGAGCGCGGCGTAGATCATCGCAACGTAG
>JBDTWZ010000039.1:0-20077 GCA_040006435.1 Acidobacteriota bacterium | reverse complement strand
AGAATCTACCACCCCGGACCACCTCCCCTCCCGTCTTAGGAGGGGTGGCAGCGGCGGAGCTAAGACTACTGAACAAATGCGTTCGGGATCGGTCGGTCGCCGTTCGCACCGAATTGGACGATCTGTGTTCCGGCAGTCGTGCGGCCGATGAACCACGTCGCACTTGATGGGCGGAACACGGTCGCGTCAAACTTTCCGTCGCCGTCATAATCGCCGGGAGACGGAACATCTCCATTCGTGCCAAACGGGAATCCGTAGAATGAAAAGTCTTCGCTCCTCACAATGAACCACTCGCCGGTCGATGGACGCCAGATCGCGACATCGGCTTTTCCATCACCGGTGTAATCGCCCTGCACGGCTTTATCGGTCGAGGCTCCAAACTGCAGAGCCAGAAGACCGGCCGTGGATCGGTTGATCCACCACTGGGCAACTCCGCCTGCGTTTCGGAAGATCGCGACATCGGCCTTTCCATCGCCGTCATAATCAGACACGACCGGAACGTCGCCCGCGCTGCCGAACTGCTCGATACGGGTCGGTGCACCAGCGGATTGCGAGATGAACCATGTCGATGTCGATGGACGCATCACGGCGAAGTCCGCTTTGCCATCGGCGTCGTAATCGGCAGGTACGGGAATGTCACCGTTAGTCCCGAACGGCAATGCAAAGAACGAGAAGTCTTCGGATCGAAGAACGTACCATTCGCCTGAAGCCGGACGGAAGAATGCGATGTCGGTCTTTCCGTCTCCGGTGTAATCCGCCGGCGTTATTCGATCGGTCGATGAACCGAACTGCAGCGCGAACGTCACACCCGTCGAGCTGCGATTGATCCACCACTCAGAAGCGGCGCCAACCGGACGAAAGATACCGATATCGGTTTTTCCATCTCCGTCGAAGTCGAACGGCGTCGCATGCTGAACAACTGCGTCGCCAAAGATCGTGAATTGAAACAGACGCGAGACCGCAAAACCATTAGCCGCAGTCGCATCAGTTACGTACCAGCGGCCAAAAAACGTTTGCCCAACAAGAGCCGGATTGTTCGGGATCGAAAGATTCGCAGAACCGTAGCCTGCACCTGTTCCACTGCCCGCTAAATTCACATTAACGTGGGCAAACGAACCGGTAGCGGGAATGCTCAATCCGACCCCCGGATCAGCCGAATCGATAACGAGAACGGCGGTCGCACCGCCCATCGAATTAGATACGCCGACCGTAAAACTCGAATTGCCGACCAACGGCGGTTCCAGCGCGATCGCGTTTGGCGTAAATCCACCGGCTCCGGCCCGGCCGCTGCCCGAAACCACGGGGACATGGTTCGATTCCGTGTAAAGGTGCGGCCGATCGAACGGAGGCTGCTCGAATTTCACACGGTCATCGGTAAGCGGTCGCTTGAGGAATGCGGCGAGGTTAGCCTTTTGCGGGTTCGTCAGATTGAGCGGGCGAATCCGGATGGTATCGATATTCGGAGCACTAAAATCGCCGCCACGATTGTAAAAATCGACGACGTCCTCTATCGCAGCGAAGCGACCGTTGTGCATAAAGGGACCTCGAAGCTCGAGGTTCCGCAGATTAGGAGTCTTGAATCGCCCGTCATCGATAGGAAAGCCACTGATAGCTCCACGTCCGCGGTCCTCGATTCGCGGACGGACACCGATGTTGTGAAAGGACTGATCGCTCATCAATGCCCCGCCGTGACAGAAAGTACATTGCAGAGCCTGGAACAGATCACGCCCATCTTCTTCTTGAACCGTTAGCGTCCCGATGTTGGCGGAGTATCGGTCGAGCGGAGTTCGATCGGAAAAAAGGGTCCGTTCGTGTGTACCGATCGCCATCGCGATCCGGGCCGGAGTGATGTCGGGTGTGCCGAATGCCTCTTCAAAAAGCTCTGCGTACGTGCGGCCGTCTATCCAGGAACTAAGGCCTGCCGGAACGTCGTGTGCAACTGCCAAAGGTTTCGACGCGGAAACACGAGCGACTATTTGGGGCCAATCACGACCGCTGTGGGCCATTTCGGTGTCCGAGAGCGGCGGGCCGACCGACTGGCTTTCCAGCGACCCGTTTGTCCCGAGGATGACCGCATTTGTTAAAGGATCGCGGAATACGTCAGTGGCACGTCCATCCCAGAAAAGGCCCAGGTCGGAATAGCCTGCATTCAGGTATGACGGAGCTTTGCGTCCGGTGACCTGAAGTCCCATCCCAAAAACCGACGACCATCCGTAGTTACCATCAGAGTAATTGACCGGGACACCGGGCGATCCGAAAATGTCATCGGCCGTCCCGAACGTGGCGTCAAATCCTGGATGGCGGCTCGCGGCCGAGGTTCTGGGATCCGAGCCGCCCTCTGCAGGGCGATGGCATGTGCCGCACGAAACTGTCTTAGTTGACGAAAGCTGCTCGTCCCAGAAAAGCGTCTTGCCGAGATATGCCTTTGCTGCTGTGACCCGATTGCCCGCCGGCGCAAAGGGCGGCTGCAATGGCGGAAACGGGGGTCCGGGATTACTATCGCCGATTGCGCGTATTCCCTGATCCGAATTGCTGAAGCCGCTAGTGGTCTGCACATTCTCCGCTCGCACCCAATAGAAGTATTGTTGGCCGGGTGTCGCCGACGGGTCGAAAAGATAGTTCGCCGGCGTTGTCCCGACATCTGTCGCTGATGCACTGTCGTTCGAGAGGTTTCGGAAGACACGGTATATCATCGCGCCGCGGACCGGTTGCCAATGCAACCCCACCTTCGATGCGTAGTCGCCGTCCGAAGCCGTGAGGCCGGTCGGTGCCGATAGGGCTGCGGCTGCGCTCTTCCCCGTTACGACGACCGATGGCTGATAGAAGCCGACACTAAGTGCGGCGAGTGAGAAAAAAACTACTATTACAAGCTTAATGCGTTGCATCAATAAAGACTCCGGCGCTTTGTAGCGAATTTTTACCGGTTCGGAACGACCCGGCTGCGGACAAAACTTGAAGAGTTTATCATCCCGACGTGGCAATGCTCAAGAACGCAAGGGCAGGGCAATCTGTACCGGCTTTTC
The DNA here is from genome assembly GCA_040006435.1 of Acidobacteriota bacterium. Taxonomy (GTDB): domain Bacteria; phylum Acidobacteriota; class Blastocatellia; order Pyrinomonadales; family Pyrinomonadaceae; genus OLB17. The sequence continues at coordinate 17,054 of JBDTWZ010000039.1, read as the reverse complement.
GGACATCTCAGATTCCGGTAGAATCTGACGCGATGAACAGAAAATTCCTTACCGCCTTTTTCCTATGCATATCGGGCGCGATCTCGATCGCGGCACAGAGCCCGACTCCATCACCGGTCCCGCAACCCTCACCGATAGCCGTCCAAAGACCGGTCCAGACGCTGACGGATCTCCAGTCACGCATTCGCTCGAGACTGCTCGCGCCTGAGCTTCGGCGGGGACAGGTGGGCATCAAGATCGTCTCGCTAAATACCGGCAAGGTCGTGTTTGAGGAGAACGGCGAGAAATACTTCATGCCGGCGTCGAACATGAAGAATTTTACCGTCGCCACGGCAATTGAAAAGTTGACGCCGGACTTCAGGTTTGTGACAAGTGTTTACGCGCCGTCTACGCCCGATCCGGCTGGCGTTATCAAAGGAAATCTCCGAGTCTTCGGACGCGGCGACGTTTCTGTATCGACAAGCTTTTCGGACGGGAATTATTACAAAGGCCTTGACGACTTGGCGGACACGATCGCTGCGGCCGGAGTGAAGCGCATCGAAGGCGATCTGATCGCTGACGAAACTTACTTTGCCGGAGATCCTGTTCCGGGTGAATGGGAATGGGACGATCTGCAGTGGTATTACGGTGCGGAGATTTCGGCACTTCCGATCAACGACAACGCGCTCGATCTGAGCGTCAAGCCCGGCCCTTCCGGATACCCTTGCGCGGTGCGCGTCCTGCCATTCAACCCGATCGTTCGCATCGTAAACCATTGTGTCACGTCGGCGGCCGGAACGCTCCGTACGTTGAAGATCGAAAAAAAGATCGACCGAAATATCATCGAGATCACCGGCTCGCTGCCGGTTGGAAACGTCGGGTTCAACGGTTCGATAACGGTGTCGCGTCCGGCTGAGCTGTTCGTCGCATTGCTAAAGGAACGACTCGCGGCAAAGGGCGTCACCGTGACCGGCCGAACCCGCGCTGTCAATTCCAAACCGACCGGCACACCGGACATGTCCGTCGAGATCACAAAGCTCGAATCACCGCCGCTGAGCTTGATCGCCGCGAAGACGATGAAACCCAGTCAGAACATGTATACGGAAACCCTTTTGTGGACGCTTGGCGAGCAGGCGCGCTCATCGTTGTCCATGCCCGGAGGCGGCGTCGCACCCGTGAGCAATGCGACGAGTGCGGAGCTCGGCTTGTCGGCAGTGAAACGATTTCTGACCGAGATCGGCGTCGCTCCGGACGGGATCATCCAGCACGACGGAAGCGGATTGTCCCGGCATAATTTGATAACGCCGGCGGCCGTTGTACAGCTCTATACCTACATGGGAAGGCAAAGTAAATTCTCGCAAGTGTGGCGCGACAGCTTGACGATCGGCGGTGTCGACGGAACGCTGCGGAGGCGGTTTGTCGGAACGAGAGCTTCGGGAAACGTCAGAGGAAAGACCGGAACGATAGATCAGGTCTCTGCTTTATCCGGCTACGTCAGAACTGCCGCGGGCGAAGAGCTTGTGTTCTCGATGGTCGTCAACGGCGTGAACGAGGTGAGTGTTCGAACCTCTGCTATGGACGAGATAGTTGTGAATCTGGCGAATTTTGACGGAAGGGTGGACTAGTGAATAGTAAATCGTCGCTGAATGACCGGACGGACGCATCTTTCGAGTCACTGATCGAGTGCAAAAACACGAAATTTATGCTCAGATTCCACCCTTTAGGCAAGAAGAATTGCCACAGAGTTCACAGAGCATTTTCGATTGTCTCGGTGTGCTCCGTGGCTAAGATCGCTCGAGGACCTCGAGCAGCTTCTCGTGTATGCCGCCAAAGCCGCCGTTCGACATGATCGCGACGACATCGCCTTCCTTCATCTCGGGTGCGAGGTGGTCGACGATCGCATCAGCGTCTGGGAAACTCATCGCAGGTTTTCCTTGCATCTCGATATCCTTGACAAGCTCGTCGGTATCCAGAACCTTCCCTAGCTCGCTCGCCTTCGAAGTGTTGTAAACCCCCGCGATGATAACGTAGTCCGCATACGAGAATGCCTTGCCGTACGGCTCCTGAAAGATGGCAAGCCGCGACGACCATGAGCGCGGCTCAAAGACGGCGATCAAACGTCGGCCGTCGTATTTCATTCGCAGAGCTTTCAATGTCTCTTCGACCGCGGTCGGGTGATGCGCGAAATCGTCGATGACGGTCACGCCACGGACTTCACCCCGAACCTCGACACGCCGCTTGACGGATTTGAAGGTGTGAAAAGCTTCCTGCATCTTTTCCGTCGAGATTCCCCATGCGTCAGCGGCGATGATCACCGCGAGGCAGTTCCGTACGTTGAACTCTCCGATCAGATACGTTTCGAATTCGCCCCAGCTGATGCCGTCTTTGAAAACGGTGAAACGCGTCGTGTCGCCCGTGAAGTCGATGTAACGCGCCTGCCACTTGGCGTCGTCACTGAGCCCAAAAGTATCGACGGTTGTGAACAGTTTTCCCTCCATCTCGTCCAGCACTTCGCGAACGACGGGCGAGTCGATCCCCGCGATCAGCCGGCCGTTTCCCGGAACGAGATTCATGAGCCGCGAAAATTGAAATTTTATCTCCTGCAGATCGCGGTAGATATCCGCGTGGTCGAATTCAATGTTACCGACGATCGCGATCTCGGGCAGATAGTGCATGAACTTCGGCTTTTTGTCGAAGTAGGCGGTGTCGTATTCGTCACCTTCGATGACGAAATGATTACCGTCGGTAACGCGAAAACTGGCGCCGAAATTCTGTACGATGCCGCCGACTAGAAAACTCGGGTTCAATCCCCCGACCTCGCAAATCCAAGTGGCAATACTTGTTGTAGTCGTCTTACCATGTGTACCGGCGACGACGAGCGAACGCCGCCCCCGAATGAATTCCTCTTTCACGATCTCAGCTTGCGAACGGTAGAGCATTTTGCGGTTCAGTACTTCTTCGAGCTCGGGATTGCCGCGGCTGATCGCGTTGCCGACGACGACGCAATCCGCGCCGACATCTGCGTTCTCAGCATGGTATCCGCTGAAGATCTCGATACCCAAAGCCTCAAGCTGAGTCGACATCGGCGGATACACGTTCTGGTCCGAACCTGTGACACGATGTCCGCGAGCTTGCAGCATTCCCGCAAGGCTTGCCATAGCCGTCCCGCAGATTCCTATGAGGTGGTAGTGCATGGATGAAAGAGATGTTCTAACGCAGAGGCCGCTGAGACCGCGGAGCCTCTAATTTGCGGCCCCCTGCAGAGCATTTAGACTCGATGCCCTGCGACGTCCGCAATCTCCGCGTTGAAATAATAAATTAGTCAAGAACGGACCGAAGCTTCTCCAACGCTCCTTCGAGGATCGAATCTTCGCGAGCGATACAGATGCGGACATATGAATCCCACATGTCGCTGTCCGCAAACGCGCTGCCCGGTGTCATTCCAACGCCGGCTTTCTCCATCAGCATATCGTTGAACGTCAGAGCGTTATCAAAATCCGACGGGATCTTTGCCCAGAGATAGAACGCCGAACCAGAATCGTAGATATCAAATCCGAGATCGCGGATGCCATCGCCGAAGCTGCGTCGCTTAGCGTCAAACTTATCTCGGAGTTCGGGATAGTATCCGTCATTCGCCATCAGTACGCGAGACAGAGCGGCCTGCAACGGCGTCGCGGGACACACATAGATGACATTCGCCGCGTTATTGATCGGTGCGATCAGCTCGCCTTTGCCGTATGCATATCCGAGCCGCCATCCCGAAATATTCCACGACTTCGAAAATGAATTCACCGTGATTGTGCGCTCCCACATGCCCGGCAGGGTTGCGATCGGGATGTGCGGATTTTCGCCGGTAACGTAGTGTTCGTAAACCTCGTCCGAGATGACAAGCAGATCAAGCTCTTGCGCGACTTCGGCGACTGCTTCCAGCTCCGTCTGCGTCATTACCTTGCCACTCGGGTTCGCCGGCGAGCAGACGATGATCGCTTTGAGCGGAAATTCGTTTCGTTCGATCAGGTCTCTGCAGCGTGCAGAAAGAGCGTCCTTCTCAAACGACAGCTTTTCATCCAACTCGAACGATTCGGTTTTGCCGCCAAATTCTTCGAGAATGCGGCGATGATACGGATAGTAAGGTTCGAAAACCAGTGCGGATTTTCCGACAAGATAGCTTTGGGTCAATCCGATCAGCGCACCGGTTCCGCCGGTCGTAATCATTAGTTCGAACGGCCGTGCATCGACGTCAATATCGATTCCGTTATATCTTTTTATCTTTTCGGCGACCGCCGTACGCAAGTTGGCGTTGCCCTCGCTGCCGCCATAATGATTCTGGCTCGCCGCAATTATCTCGGCAGCTTCCCTAGCTAAACGAGGGTCGATGGGGAGTTCAGATTGTCCCTGCACAAGATTACCGGTCGGGGGAACGAGCCGGGTAATCGCCCTGATATCAGGCTTGATCTTTTTTGCTTTCGATTGGGGCATACGCTTTTAAAAATACCAAATACTTGACGCACTCGCACGGATCAGGGGACAAGAATACTCCCCTCCTGGTTTAGGAGGGGAGTTCCTAAACTGTCACATCCAGCGTGACTCGAACACTTTTCCTGCCATAATCGTTACGATGAAACTGCCCCCATCGCAAAAACCGAACCTTATCGGCGGACACTTTCGAAAGTTCCGAACCGACCCCACGGGTTTTCTTACAGCGCAATCGAAGCTCGGAGATATTTCCTATTTCCGGATGGGTTCTCAGCCCGGATACTTTCTAAATCATCCCGATCTAGTTCGCGATCTCTTCGTCGTCAACGCGCATAAATTCATGAAGGGCCGTGCCCTGCAGCGTGCAAAAAATTTGCTTGGCGAAGGATTGTTAACAAGCGAAGGCCAGTTTCATTTGCGTCAAAGGCGGATGATACAGCCCTCCTTCCATCGGGCGAGAATCGCGGACTACGCGAAATCGATGGTCGATTTTGCCGATAGAATGGCGACGACGTGGAATGACGGCGATGTTCGCGACATCGATAAAGAAATGATGCGCCTCACGATGCAGATCGTCGGTAAGACCCTGTTCGACGCGAATGTCGAAGACGATGCGGACGACGTCGGTAACGCGATGACGACGGTGAGTAAACTTTTCGATTTCCTGCTTCTTCCCTATTCCGAATGGCTGCAGAAGCTGCCGCTGCCCCAGACGCGGCGTTTCAATAAGGCGAGGGCTACGTTGAACTCGGTGATCTACGGCATCATCAACGAGCGTCGGCGGTCCGGTAAGGATACCGGCGACCTTTTGTCGATGTTGCTCCTAGCTCGGGACGAAGACGATGGTGGATCTATGACCGACGTGCAGATCCGTGATGAGGCCCTTACGTTGTTTCTCGCGGGTCATGAGACGACTTCCAACGCACTCACGTTTACTTTCTATTTGCTATCGCAAAATCCTGATAAAGCGGAAAAGCTGTACGACGAACTCGACCGCGTGCTAATACAAGACGGAAACCCGACCGGTGGGGAGGTTGTCTCGTTGGATCCAAAATCCAAAATCCAAAATCCAAAATCGGGCAGTCGGCTTCCGTCGATCGACGACGTTCCGAATTTGAAATACACCGAGTCAGTGATCGCCGAATCGATGCGTTTGTTTCCGCCGGCGTGGGCGGTCGGCCGGTTGGCGATCGAAGAACATGACTTTGGCGGATTCTGTGTTCCGAAAGGCGCCCTTGTTCTCGTCAGTCCGTTTGTCGCTCATCGCGATCCGCGCTTTTGGGAAAAGGCCGACGAATTTATTCCCGAACGGTGGAATACGCAGAGCGTGAAAGAGGCCGGCCAAAAAAATATTTACTTCCCCTTTGGCGGCGGCGTGCGCCGGTGCATCGGCGAGGCATTCGCGTGGACAGAGGGTGTTTTGCTGCTTGCGACACTAGCCCGAAAATGGAAATTACATTTGGAGCCGGAGCAGAAGATCGGTTTGCAGCCGCTCATCACCTTGCGGCCAAAGTACGGGATGAAAATGCGGCTAAGCTCCCGAAATTAGGATCTTAACGCAGGGGCCGCGGGGAACGCGGGCTTTGCGTTGAAAAATCGTCTTCATGTGGGCCTCGTCTTACTAACAAACTGATTTCCCTCCACCCAAAACCTCCACGGCATCTCGGCGAATTCTTCAGCGTAGTCGATACCAACGCGCGGTCCGGTCCCGATCTCAGTCTTCTTGAAATTACGATATTCCTCTAACCAAACACGATCGCCCAACAGATCCTCACCGTTTAGCTCGCGCGTGATCCCGAAAGCAATACATAATTTACCCGGCCCCGACGTGAGATTCCGGTCCTTCATCTCGCCGCGTCGCTCTCGCATGATCTCTATCCCCTCGACAGGTTCGACGGCCCGGACCAGAACTACATGCGGTTGCTCAGCAAGACCGGTCACAAGATTGAGTTGGTAGTACATCCCGTAAACGAAGAAAACGTAAACGTGTCCGCCCTCGGCATAGGTGATCTCGTTTCGCGCGGTTCGCCGTCCGCCATAGCTGTGGGCGGCCTTGTCCTTTTCGCCAAGATACGCTTCAGTCTCAACGATCATCCCAGACACCCTTTGGCCAGTCGACGTCGGGACGACCAATAACTTTCCGATCAGATCCCGTGCGACGCGGAGAGTATCCGTACGAATGAAAAACTCTTGATTGAGACGCGCGAGTGCCATTCTTTCTGGAACGTATGTTGCACAGTTTAAATTTACCTAAGAATTCGATCGCAAAGTGTGCGGAAAACGTACGAAGATTGTCTTCGAGTGTATCAAAGGAATTGCGAGGTAAGAGATATGTTTGTCAGCGACGTCATGAGCACATGTGTATCGGAATGCACGGAAGACGCGAGATTGGAAGAAGTATTCGAGCTGATTCAGCAGTGCGATCATGGTTTTGTTGTTGTGGTCGACAGCCTCGTCCATCGAGTTCCGATCGGTGTGGTCACCGAGCACAGCATCTGTGAACAGGTAATAGCTCGCGGCAGAAATCCAAAGAATCTTGTGGCAGGTTCGGTGATCGATTCGCGAGTCGTGAAACTTGTCAGTACCGATCTTGTCGAAAAGCTCGGAGACGCAAATCGGAACGACGTTGCCGCCGTCGTTGTTGTAGACGCAAGCCGGCGGGTCTGCGGTGTGATCTCAAAGGAGAAGATCAGGAATTTGTCGCCGCTCGCCGCGAGGCGGGCGCAGTCATCCGCGGAGGGAAATGGAATAAGCGGGATACCGGCCCTTGGCTGGGTCCAATAAGTTTAAGGAGAAAATAATTATGAACGTTACCGAAATCATGACAAAAGATCCTGCGTGCTGTACGCCGGAAACAAGTCTTCAAGAAGTTGCAAAGATGATGGTGGATTCCGATTGCGGATGCATACCGGTCGTTGATAGCCAGGAGTCAAAGATGCCCGTCGGAATGATCACCGATCGCGACATCGCATGCCGCGTCGTCGCAAAAGGCCAGAACCCGTTGGATCTGACAGCTCAGGACGCGATGACGACGACCGTAGTTTCAGTTACGCCCGACACTTCGGTCGAGGACTGTTGTAATTTGATGGAAGAGAGTCAGATCCGTCGCGTTGCGGTCGTCGACGAAAGCGGAGCGTGCTGCGGAATTATCGCCCAGGCGGATATCGCGAATAATGCCAGCGACAAAAAGACCGCCGAGGTGGTGCAGGAAGTTTCGAAAGCCGCGTCGAATTGACGGTGCAAAAGCCCGCACGTAAGTAAGGGCGATATGCTCAACTTGGTGAAATGTCGACCGTCGCTAGAACTAAGTGTGTTCGACGACAAACATGTGACACGAGGAAAAGGCCGAGGCTATGCTCGACGGCGATTCAAACACCGTCGTCATCGTCTTCGGGCGGGATCCACGTCACTACCCAGTCCTCGAATGGCACCCAACCCTGGCTGTACAGGACATAGTCGATAGCTGCGAGGACATTGCGGGGCTTCCATAGATATCTACGGCTCCTCCCGCAAGACCATACTCTCAGGTCTCTGGGGAATAGGTTCGCATCGCGAAGCTTCCGCGTAGAATACGCCTTGAACGTGTTTATTATTCGCTCCGGTTTTATTTGAGCTGTCACTACTGAGTGGACGTGATTGGTGCGAGCGTTGACAGCCCGAAGAGAATATCCCCGGTTTTCACACACTTCGCTTATTGCCAGTTCAACAGCATCCCGCTGATTTTTGTTCAGAATAACCGGCGCTTGATTCATCTCGTCAGCCATCTTCTCGTTAAGGGGAACGTTAGGCTGAATCAGTTTACTTTCTCGCGGCGATCGTCGACTTCTGCCGACAGACCATCGACTATCACCGTGAAGCCAGGTACCGAACGTTCGGAAGGTTAAGAGGTAGGCTAGAGGAAATTCGTTTTCCTCGTAAAGTTCAAATCCGTATTCGTCGAGCATGGGAGTATCTCGGTAATTCTGTTGAGTGTATCGCCCTTGCTTACGCGCGGGCTTTTGCATCTTGTCGCTAGGTCGTTGTTAAAAACCGCTCCGCCGAGCATACAAATTACCACCGGCTGCGCATATCTCCCTATCTCCCTATCTCCCTTTCTCCCTTTCTCTTGTCGCCCTACGGCTGCTCACCCATCTCAGCAAGATCCTGCAGATCCTCGTAGGCCTTGGACAGCACGGGCCGCGCTCGTGTCGAGCCATCCATATCGCCGATATATCCTTCCTTGACCATCGCGTCGAGGATAGCGGCCGCGCGTCCATAACCTATCCGCAGATGGCGCTGGAGCAGAGATGTCGATCCGCGCTTTGCGTTGACTACACATTTCAATGCGTCAAGAAACAAAGGATCGCGGCGGCCGGGCAGATCACCCGAGTCGTCAAGCTCCTCGTCCGACTGCGTGATCGTTGTATCGTATTCCGGCCTGCCCTGCGCCTTGATGTGCTCGACGATACGGGCGATCTCTTTTTCGTCGACGAATGCGCCGTGCACGCGTATGACCTGTGAGGTAGCGGGCGGCAAGAACAACATGTCACCTTTTCCAAGTAGCCCTTCGGCTCCGTTGCTGTCGATGATAGTTCGCGAATCGACCTTGCTCGAGACCCGGAATGAGATCCGGGCCGGAAAATTTGCCTTGATAAGTCCGGTTATGACATCGACAGACGGCCGCTGGGTCGCCAGCACAAGATGAATGCCGACCGCGCGTGCCATTTGAGCCAAACGCGTGATCGATTCTTCAACTTCCTTCCCCGATACCATCATCAGATCGGCGAGCTCGTCGATGATAATGATGATGTACGGCAGCGTGCGGTGAGGGTCGCCGCTGTCGTCCCACTGCTCAAGCAAATTGCGGCGTTGTATCTCAATGTTGTAGCCATCAATATTGCGGACGCCAAATCCGGCCAGGTCCTTGTACCGGCGCTCCATTTCCGTAACGGCCCATCTCAATGAGATCGCGGCTCGTTTCGGGTCGGTGATGATCGGTGTCGCGAGATGTGGAATGTCGGCATAGACACCGAGCTCGAGCCGTTTCGGGTCGACCATTATGAACTTCACTTCGTCCGGCTTTGCCTTGTAGAGAATCGATACGACCAGCGAGTTCACGCCGACCGATTTACCGGCGCCGGTCGCGCCGGCGATCAAAAGATGCGGCATCTTCGCGAGATCGGTTACATAATTCAGGCCGTCGATCGTCTTGCCGAGAGCGATCGTCATCAGCGACTTTGAGTCGCGAAATTTCTTGGATTCGATGACGTCGCGAAGTTGGATCGTTTCGCGCTTTCGATTCGGAACTTCGATGCCGACAAAGGCTTTTCCGGGAATACGGTCGATGCGCACCGACTCGGCTTTTAACGCGAGGCAAAGATCGTCGACAAGCCCCGTAACACGGGAATATTTAACGCCTGGATCGGGCTTGAATTCGTAAGTTGTGACGACCGGCCCCGGACAAATGTTGACGACCTTTCCGGCAACATTGAACTCGCGCGTCTTTTCGACAAGCGAGACGGCCAGCGCTAACAGCTCTTTCTCCTTCTGCTGAATGTGCGGTGCCGCGGGGGTCAGCAGTTGAGAGCTCGGCAAAACGTAATTCTCGTAGATCCGCGTCGGCTTGCCCAGATCCAGCGGCGTGTCGTCCTCTGTGATCACGGGTGGCGTTTCGCTATTCAACTCGTCTGTATGTTTTGTCGGAGTTATCGGGATCGAGCCGGATCTTGCACCCGGATCGCCCTCAGCGGCCCCATCCGACATGATCGTGTCGGGAACATTCTCCATCGGGACGATGGACGGCGGCGTGACCAACTCGTCAGCAAGTGCCTTCGAAGTCTCGAACGGGTTCTGGCCCGCACCCGCTGCGGTAGCGGCGGCTAACGCGGCAGCCGTACCAGCCTTGGTCTTCCGCGACTCCGGAATAGATATCGTCGGCGATTCCTTTAGCGACTTTTCTTCGCGGCCGCCCCGCCGTTTTTCCTCGCGCCCCTTGGCAAGATTGATCTGCTCAGATCGTGCCTCGCGCCGCTTCGCTTTCCATTCGACAAAATGGATCCTGAAATTCTCCCATCCAACTTCGAAATGCCCGAATGCCCAAGTGAGTGTGAAGTTCGTGATCAAGAGCACGGAAGTTGTCGCCACCGAAAGCAGCAAAACCGCCGCGCCGACCGTACTCAACAGACGTATCGAATAGGTCGTCAAAAGAGCGCCGAGTATTCCGCCGTGCCAACCGATCAGGCTGCAGAGAGCCGAGATGGATGCAACAAACAACGAGAATCCGATCATCTGGCTTAACCGCGGCCGAAGGCTCTCGGACTGAAAAACCCGCCAGGCGATCAATGCAAGCAGGGCCGGAAAAATATAAGCGACGATACCGACGGCGGAGAAAAGCGTCTCGGCCAAATTTGCTCCGACAACACCGATCCAGTTCTGGACCCTTTGGGAAGATGCCGTATTGAATGTCGGATCGCTCGGGTTGTATGAGACAAGGCAAAGAAAGATCAGCACCGAAACCGCCAGCAGAACGACGGCAATGATCTCGTTCAGGCGCGAATGGCGCGTCGTCACGCCTGTCTTCTTCTTAATCAGGGTAGTCCCGTCGGACAGGCAGAAGTTCAGATCGTCGTCCTTATAGGTTTCCTTGCATGTCGGGCAGATCTTCATTCGTGAATCGTGAATCGTGAATAGTAAATCGTGAATCGTGAATCGTAAATAGTAAATCGTGAATAGTAAATCGTGAATAGAGTAGCGCGAAAGCCGTAAATCGTGATCGTCGGAAATAAACAACCAAAACTACTATTTACGATTTACGATTCACTATTCACTATTCACTATTCACTCCTTTCTTATATAACAGAAACTCCTTGATAAAGTCATCAATATCTCCGTCGAGAACGGCGTCGACGTCGGTTACTTCAAACTTTGTTCTAGTGTCTTTCACAAGCCGGTATGGGTGGAGGACATAATTACGAATCTGCGACCCGAACGATATATCCATCTTGGTGGCTTCGAGGTCGGCCGAATCGGCACGGCGTTTTTCAAGTTCGAGCTCGTACAGCTTTGAACGCAGGACCTGCATTGCGACGGCCCGATTTTGTATCTGCGAACGCTGGTTCTGGCACGTCACGACAATATTCGTCGGAATGTGCGTTATCCGCACCGCACTGTCTGTAACATTCACATGTTGGCCGCCGGCTCCGGATGAACGATACGTGTCGACGCGCAGATCCTTGTCCTGTATGTCGACCTCGATGTTCTCGTCGATCTCCGGCGAGACGAACATAGATGCGAAACTCGTTTCGCGACTGCCGCCGGAGTTGAAGGGTGAGATTCGAACAAGGCGGTGCACGCCGGCCTCGGTGGAGAGCAGGCCATACGCATAATCGCCCTCGACGCGGAAAGTGGCGGATTTGAGGCCGGCCTCGCTCCCCGATTGTTCGTCGAGAACTTCGACTTTAAATCCCTTTCGCTCGCCCCAACGCAAGTACATTCGCAGCAACATCTGAGCAAAGTCCTGAGCGTCGGTGCCGCCGGCACCGGCCTGGATCGAGCAGATCGCATTATTCGCATCGGTTTCGCCGGAAAGCAGGCTCTGCGTTTCGGCGCCGGAAACACGAGCCTCGAGACTTTTCATCAACGCCTGAAGTTCGGTTGCCGATTCGGTATCGTCGTCGGCAAACTCAAAAAGCACTTCGGCATCGGAGACACCGGTTTCGAAATCTTTCTGCTGCTGCAAAGCGCGTTCGATCCGGCTGCGTCGGCCCATGACCTTCTGCGCACTTTCGGAATCATCCCAAAAGCCGGGTTCGGAGATCTGCTTTTCTATTTTTTCAAGCTCGGATCGTTTGCGAGGGACGTCAAAGGAACCTCCCAAGTTGAGTAACTTTTTCTTTTATGTCCTGGTGTTTTGATTGCAGTTCTGACAATTCCATAATTTCTTAGTCTGTCGGGTTATTGTGCAAATAATTTCGCATGCCTTCGAAACTATTCTGCCAGCCCGCGGCACACGCATCGAAAAAATCGTCGAGCAGCGGATCGGCCGGAGACAATTCCTGGACTATCGTCAATATGCAACCCTCCGGCTGAGCTGCGATAAGCATCTCGGTCGTCATGTTCGTGCGAATCGGCCAGTTGGTACCGGCGAAGTACTTTCCCGATCCGAGAAGCATCCGGTGCGGTGGATCAAATTCCAGGATCTCGAATGAATTTATGAATTCGGTGTCCTTTTCGCCCTCGCCCGATGCCGTGATCCAGCTTCCACCCTTGCGGGCATCAATAACGACGGAAGTTGCGCCCCACCAATCGCGAATCGCGTTTGGCGTTGTGAGAATGCTAAACATCCGCTCGGGCGGGACTCCGAAGGGCTCTTCCAGAATTTGACGACGCGTTGTTTCCGGCGACATGAAATAGCTTCAATAGGTTTTTGATTTGAGAGCGAATGCTAATAAAACGATCGTAACTATACTACAAAGCCAGGCGAACCAGTCGCCATATCTTACATAAAAAGTTTGACCACCGTCGGACTTTGCCACTGACCAGATGCGTATGCCCTCTGTGTAGCTGTCAGCGGCATCGAGCACTTCGCCGCGTTCGTTTAAGTAGGCCGTTATGCCGACGTTCGTTACGCGTAGGACAGGACGGTTCGTTTCGACCGCGCGAAAGACGGCATTCGCAAGATGCTGCCTCAACACCGGCGTCGGTCCGAGATAGCCGTCGTTCGTCATTTCAATCAAGACATCCGCTCCGTTACGGACGTACTCGCGGCCCAATTCGCCAAAGTGCGATTCGAAGCAGATCATCACACCCGCCTTCGCGTTCCCCAATGGCAAGAGGTCGTATTCACTGCCGTAAGAAAAACTTCCGACGAATGCCGGAACGATCGATTGAAGCGGAGCAGGCACGGATTCGCCGAACGGGAGAAGGTAAATCTTATCATACTGGGCGATCTCTTTTCCGTCCGAGCCGACGAGAACGGCGGAGTTGAAATACTTATTGTTTGGAGCGTCCGGCTCAGCCGAATTGAAGAGAACATTGACGCTATTTTTCGCCGCGAAGGCGTGGACGAAGTTTCTGAACTCCTCGTCTTCTTCGTAAGCGAAGTTCATGGGAGATTCGGGGAAAATTACAGTGGTCGGTGGTCGGTAGTCAGTGGTCAGCTTCCCCAGCGCCGATTCGGCGAGCTCGACGTGCTTAGCTCTAAGCGCTTTCCACTTTTCAAATGTGAGGCCCGACATCGGGACATTTGGTTGGATGGCGACGACGCGTGCGAAGTTAGGATCGAATACCGGGTCGGAAATTACCCATCGAGGAACGGGTGAAAACCAGAATATGATGAGTATCAGGGCCAACGGGAGCGATATGCCCGCAAGTTGAGCTCGTCGATTCGAACGTTCGTTGACCAAGAGACGCAGCGCATATACAAATGATGCGTTAATTACGACAACCGCAAAACCAACGAGCAAGATGCCGCCAACCGGCGCCCAGGCGTGGAGGATTTCGACAAAAGCCTGTGAATACCCGATCGCGTTCCAGTTATTCCCTGTCAGCCAATAACGCAAGAACTCCGAAAATACCCAGACGAACGGGGCGGCAAGGAGCGCGATGTTTCCGAACCGCTTGAGGAGTACCGAAAACATCGCAGCGAAAATACCGGGGAATATCCCGACCACGGCCGTCAAGCAAAGCAAAAGAAAATACGCGACCGGCCACGGAAACCCTGCGTAGTGGATGGGTGCGAATGTCAGCCACCAACACGTGCCGGTAAAGAAAACAAAACCCCAAAGCCAGCCGAGGACGAACGACCGCGCCGAAGATTCCTTCTCTCGTTCGATGGCCCAAAACAAAGGAACCAGTCCCAGCCATGCGAGGAACCAATATTCAAAATCTGGAAATGCGAGGATCAACAGGACGGCCGAGAGGATCGAGAGGGCGGCGTTTTTCCACGACGGCAAGCACCGCTTTAGGCTCGGCAATTTCATGCCGACAGTGTAACAAACGGAGTGGAGCTCAGGCATCCTCGCCTGCTACGCCGCCACTCCGACGTTCAATTGACTGGAGTGCATCCCCACCTGCAACACCGAAGGTTTCGCGGCGTCGTGCCCTCGTCAACTTGAACGATAATCGCTTGTTCGTGCGTCACACTCATGCAGGCAAGAATGCCTGCGCTCCAGTTGCTCGAGTGCCGTCCGGTCAACTCGATCCTTTATCTGATCAGATAGCTTTCAAATTGATCGAACCCTTAAGCACCCCGCACAAATTTTGTCAGGGACGAAATGACGGATTTTGTCATCGAAGCGGCCATTCCGAAGTCCTTCTGTCAAATTGAAATGTTTCTCCGGGAAGGTTCGGTCAACGGCGACGCAATTTGAATGTACGGCTGATTCCGATTATCAGGCCCAGATTTTATCAGAGTTTAAAGTAGGTGAGCCCGGTCGGTGTCGACCAGGCTCATAATAGGAAGGACAACTGAAGGAACGCTCGGAAGGTGATCAAGCACAGTGGCAAACCGCGCTCGGAGAAGTGTTGGCGGCGGGGTCTCGATATTGTTATCAAGCTAGCCGCTGTCCTATTAGCATCTGCCGTGCCACAGTAATAGTCCCGGGTCCCGGGTCCCGGGTCTCAAGTCTGCCTAGTGCTCAAACTGTTGCTCTGTCTAGGGTTAAGGGGTCGCTGTGTGATTCCGGAGGCGCTTAAGGTAAGAAATGGGACGTGGGACTTGGGCCTCGGGACTTACACTATTTGGAACATCGCTCAGCCTGCCGCTGCAAAGCGATCGCGTCCTGGTTATTTGAATCTATCTCCATCGCCGATCGCGAATAGTTTTTCACTTGCAGGCAATCACCGCGCTCGAGATAGATCTTGCCCAACGAAACGTGCGCGTCTATCTGTCGGTTGTCCCAAAAGATCGCGGTTTTGAATGAGCTCACCGCCTGATCCAGATCTCCGCGACGAAGATGTATTTTTCCAAGTATCAAATAACTCTCGGCACTCATCGGCTCGCCGGCAAGCACGCGCCGGAGCACCGTCATCGCTTCGTCGTCATTGCCGTTTTTGTAGTGTGTTCGCGCCTGCGTCAGCAGGTTCTCGGTTTCGCTGACCGATGTTTGAACGGCGGCGCTGCTGCGACGGCTAAGCACGACGCTGACGAAATCTTTTCGCTGCGGCTGCTCAACGCGGAGCGGGATCCCGGCGATCGTTTTCGACTTCAACCATTCCTTCTCAAGATTTGCGTAACGGTTCCCCGCGGTCAAAAAAGTGCGAGCCTGATTATCAACAGCGGCTGCGGCCGTTGTGTCGTTTTGCTGTACGAGGGCTTTCGAGAGCACGTAATAGGCTTCACCATCGGTCGGCCTCGCTTGAATGATCGGGCGAAGCTGGGCCGTGGCCTCGAGAAAGGCGTCCTGCAAAAAAAGAGCGATACCATAATTGAATCGGATGTTCAGGTCTTCGGGCGAAGACTCCGCCGCCTTTTTTAGAAGGTCGAGGCCTTCCGTCAACAGAGCTGCCGACTTCCCTTCGTTTTTCTTTTCCGCACGCGCCGCCTGGACAGCGATCGCACCCAGCGTGTTATAGACACTCGTCAGTTTGAGATCCTCGGCGAGCGGCCGCAGCACACCGAGCGCCTGTTCGTAATTCGATTGCTGCCACTTGATGAGGCCGATATAGAACGACGCCTCGGCAAAGCTCTCGTCATTACACTGTGCGATCTTGTTCTCGTTTTTCGACTTATCCTTGCACTGCTGATTTGCGTTGATGACGCGCTCGAATGAATCGACCGCTTCCGAGAACTTTCGTTGGCCGAGATACAGATGTCCCAGCTCGAGAGCAGCATCGGCGAAGGTTCCGTCCGGCGTCACATCTTGATAAAGCCTGAGCGAGTTTCGGAAGTAATTCTCTCGTGCCTCGGCCGCCGGAGTGAGCAAACCTTTGATGTACGCCTCGAACGCTCGTGCCGGAACCTTGTTCGCCGATTCGATCAACTGATTTTGAGAAAACGGCAAAGCTTTGTCGCGCTGGTATAGGATCTGATATGCGACCTGCCCCTGCATCGTCTGCAGGTTGCCGAGCGCATCATTCAAAATGATGTCGCGTTGGATCTGCCGCCCGTCGACCACTTCGCTCAAAAACCGGCCCTCGTTAACACGAACAATTTTTGCGGTCAGATTCAACGTCGCGGCAGTGTCGCCCTGCGCGGGAACTATGTTGTACTTGCCGGAAACTAGCAGAGTCGCGCCGCTCTCGCGGGCCAATTTAAGCGCCGTCGCGAGGCTCGGCAGGTTTGTCAGCGGGATCCGCAGGCGTTGCTGAATGAGCTTTCTTTCGCTATTCGATATGACATTGAGAGCCGGCAGCTTTAGCAGCTCGGACAGCGATAGTGCAAAGCTCTCGCCGACCCAGTTGAACTCGGGCTTGTCCGACGTGTTCTCGAAAGGCAGAACCATCACGACGTCCGTCGCACGCTGGGCGCTCAGGGTTCCTGCAGAGAAAAGTAAGACGAGAATGAAAACAAAAGAAAATCTAAGCCACATAAAATGCCCGAACCTGTGCCGTCAGAACCGCCTGCGGGTAGCGGGCGGTTGACCTTGGTATACCGAAAGTTACTGTAGTCAATTGCTTCA